>CANBTQ010000023.1 GCA_947372425.1 Comamonadaceae bacterium
GCAGGAAGATCGATCGCAAGCCCGTCTGAAGCCCGAACCCTGTTAAATCTCTGCTATACTTCGAGGCTTAGCGGCTGTAGCTCAGTTGGATAGAGTACTTGGCTACGAACCAAGGGGTCGTGGGTTCAATTCCTGCCAGCCGCACCAAACGATACCCCTCACACAGTGATGTGTGAGGGGTTTTTCGTTTGTGGGTCTTGTTCGTTAGCCAACGCATCCGCGTCCTCGGCTTCGCAACCTATTCCAGCGCTCAGCCATAGCGCGCTGCGCGGTGCGTTTCAATGGCTATTCCACCGCTGCTATCCCCTCACCGTGTAGAGGTCACCTTGGCCAGATGGCGCGGGTGGTCGGGGTGCATGCCGCGTGCGCGTGACACGGCTTCCACCAGCAGATAAAAACTCTGGATGGCACAGATCGGGTCCAGGTCCGGGTGCGGTGCGGGTGTCAGCGTCAAATCACGCTCGGCCACGTCGGGTGGGGCGGCCAGCAGCACCTGGGCGCCGCGCGCGCGCATGTCGGCGGCCAGCGCACGCAGGCCGGGCTGGGCCGGTCCGCGCGGCGCAAACACCAGCATCGGGTAGCCGGCATCCACCAGCGCCATGGGGCCGTGGCGCACCTCGGCCGAGCTGAAGGCCTCGGCCTGGATGCCGCAGGTTTCCTTGAATTTCAGCGCGGCTTCCTGCGCAATCGCCAGGCCCGGCCCGCGGCCTATCACCAGCAGGCGCTCGGCCCGGCTCAGCCCCTCGATCGCGCGGGACCAATCCTGTGCACACGCCGCCTCCAAGGCCTGCGGCAACCCGTCCAGCGCTTGCCGCAGGGTGGCGTGCTCGCCCCAGGGCCAGTGGGCCGTGAGCCGTGCCGCCGCCACCAGGCTGCAGATAAAGCTCTTGGTGGCCGCCACACTTGTCTCGGGGCCGGCGTGCAGGGGGAAGTGCCATTGCGCGCCGCGTGCCAGTGGTGACGCACTGTCGTTGACCAGGGCCACCGTGGTGGCGCCTGCTGCAGCAAAAATCTGCATCGGCTCGATCAGGTCCTGGCTGCGCCCCGATTGCGAAATGCTGATGGCCAGCAGGCCATGCGAGGCCACTGGTGCGCGGTACAGCGTGAGCAGCGACATGGGCAGCGAGGTGACCAGTTGCCCGCTGCGTGACATCACCAGATACGCCAGGTAGGCCGCTGCATGGTCCGAGCTGCCGCGTGCCACGGTCACCACGCCATAGGGTGGGTTCTCGCGCAGGGCGTCGGCCAGCGCGGCAAAGGCCGCTTCGTCGGAGGCCAGTTGCAGGGCGACCTGCCGGGGTGCGGCCAGCGCCTCGGTGTACATCTGTGTGGTCATGGCAGGGCGGTGCGGCGAGGGCTGGGGCGTAGTGGTGTGCATGGCTGAATCTCACAGGCTGAAGAGGGACAGGGCGCCGTCCATGGCGTCGCCCCGGGGGCGCACCAGGCGGGCGCGCAGGGGCGCGGGCAAACGGGGAGCCAGGCGCTGGCCCACGCTGCCCAGCAGCGCCAGCGGCAGTGCGGCAGTGGGGTCCAGCGCCAGCAGCAACTGCTCCATGCAGTGCGCCGCCCGGGCCAGCAGGGCTTCGGCCAGCGGATCGTGTTCGGCACAGGCAAATACCAGCGGTGCCAGGCTGGCAAATTCGGCCTGGCCGGCCTGGCAGCACCATTCCAGCAGCGCCTCGCGCTGCTGGCCGCAATGCTGCAGCACGGCCTCGGCCAGCGCTGCCGGTGGCAGTCGACCGTCGCATAGCTGCTGCGCCAGGTTGGCCGCGTGCAGGCCCAGCCAGGCACCACTGCCCTCGTCACCCGAGGGGAAGCCCCAGCCGCCCACACTGCGGCAGCGGCCATCGGCCAGCCGGGCCAGCCCGACGCTGCCGGTGCCCACGGCCAGCATGGCGCCCGCGCCGCCACCATGCGCGCCCAGCAGCGCGGTCAGCGCATCGCTTTCCAGACGCAACACCGGGTAGCCGGGGTTGTGGTGCAAAAACTGCTGGTGCAGCGGTCGGCTGTTGGCACCGGCCAGGCCCAGGGCCAATGCGGTGTTGGCGGGCTGCGGCGCAGGCAGGCCCGGCAGTTCGGCGGCCTGTACGGCCGCAGCAATGGCGGCGCCGATATGGCGCCAGGCCTGCTCTATGCCCTGGGCCAGGCCAGAGGCGCCGCTGTGCCCTTCGCCCAGGATGCGGCCGTCTGCGTCCGTCAGGCGCGCACGCGTGCCGCTGCCGCCGCCGTCTATGCCAACCCGGTACAGCAGGGCGGCCGCGTTTGTCGTCTGCGCCGTCTGGCTGCCGCGGTGTTCAGTGGACATTGGCAGACCGCATATTGCCCGGCATCAGGCGGCGCAGGGCGCTGCCGTCGGCGCGGAACAGATAGAGCGACTCCGGCGCGGCGCGCACGATCACCGCATCGCCCAGGCGCACGCTGGCATTGCCGTCACCCCGGGCCACCAGTTCCTGCCCGGTCTCGGTTTTGAGGTGCAGCAGGTTGGAATCGCCCAGGTGTTCGACCAGGGCAATCTGCGCATGCAGGGCGGTGTCATCGGGTTCGAGGCGGCTGCTGTCCAGCAGACAGTGCTCGGGGCGCAGGCCCAGCTCGACCGACTCACCCTGGCGCAGCTCCGTGCCGTCCACCAGCGCCAACACGCGGCTGCCGTCGGCCAGCTGCAGGCGTACGCCCTCGGGGCCGGCTTCCAGCACCCGGGCCGGCAGCAGGTTGATGGTGGGCGAGCCGATAAAGGTGGCAACAAAGCGGTTGGCCGGCTGCTGGTACAGCTCCAGCGGCGTGCCGGCCTGTTGCACCGCGCCCTCGTGCAGCACCACGATCTTGTCGCCCAGGGTCATGGCCTCGATCTGGTCGTGCGTCACATAGACCATGGTGGCGGCCAGGTCGCGGTGCAGGCGCGCCAGCTCGATGCGGGTCTTGGCACGCAGGGCCGCATCCAGGTTGGACAAGGGCTCGTCAAACAAAAACAGGCGTGGCTTGCGCACAATGGCCCGGCCTATGGCCACGCGCTGGCGCTGGCCGCCGGAGAGCTCGCGCGGCAGGCGCTCCAGCAGGTGGTCGATGTGCAGCACCCGGGCGGCGGCCAGCACGCGCTCGGCAATGTCGGCCGGGTCGGAGCCGTGAATCTTCAGGCCGAAGGCCATGTTCTTGAACACGTTCATGTGCGGGTACAGGGCGTAGCTCTGGAACACCATGGCAATGCCGCGCTCGGCCGGCGGCAGGGTGTTGACCACATCGTTGCCGATGCGCAGCTCGCCGCTGCTGATGTCTTCCAGCCCGCACAGCATGCGCAACAGGGTGGACTTGCCGCAGCCGCTGGGGCCGACCAGCACCACCAGCTCGCCGTGCTGGATTTCGAGGTTGATGTTGCGCAGCACCGGCGTTTGGCCGTAGCTCTTGGACAGGTTGGTGAGGGTGACGTTTGCCATGGAGAGCCTTCTGCAAATTACTTGACGGCACCCGCGGTGATGCCGCGGATGAGCTGACGGGAAAACAGGGCGTACAGGCCCACCACCGGCACGATGGCCAGCGCGAGGGAGGCCAGCACGGCGTTCCAGTCGGTGGCGTACTGGCCAACAAATTGCTGGATGCCCAGGGTGATGGTCTGGGTCTTGTCGGAAGGCGCCAGCACCAGTGGAAACCACAGGTCGTTCCACACCGGCACCATGGTGAACACGGCCACCGTGGCAATGGCCGGGCGTATCAGCGGCAGCACCACCAGCAGGAAGATGCGGAACTCGTCCACACCGTCGCAGCGCGCCGCGTCCTTGAGCTCGCCCGGCACCTGGGCCATGAACTCCGACAGGATCATGATGGCCAGCGGCAGGCCCTGCGCCACATACACCAGCACCAGGGCAGTGAGGGTGTTGACCAGGTGCAGGCTGACCATGGTCTGCAGGATGGACACCGTGCCCAGACGGATCGGCACCATGATGCCGAAGGCAAAAAAGAAGCGCAGCCAGCGCCCGCCGGCAAAACGGTATTCCGACAGACCCCAGGCCGCCATGGCACCGAACAGCAGGATGAAGAACAGCGAGGCGGTGGTGACCACAAAACTGTTCTGGAAATACAGCCAGACATCCGAGCGCGCCATCACCTTGGTGTAGCCGATCAGCGAAAAGGTTTCGGCCGTGGGCCAGGCCAGCGGGTCGTTGAAGATGGCGTCGCGGCTCTTGAACGAGTTCATCAGCACCAGCAGTACCGGCAGCAGCGCCAGCAGCAGATAGCCCAGCAGCGTCAGGTGCACGAACACCCGGCTGAAGCGGGGCGCGCTGCGGCCGGAACGGGACGGCCGCGCGGGCATGGGAGGTGTGGTGGTGTGTGTCATGGGGTCACAGGGCAAAGCGTTGCAGGCGGCGCTGCACCACCAGAAAGTAGGCCGCCACCCCCAGCAGAATCACCAGGAACATCAGCGTGGCCACGGCCGCGCCCATGGTCGGGCTGGCCACTTGCGACTGGTAGCCGAAGAAGGTGCGGTAAAACAGCGTGCCCAGCAAATCCGTGCTGTAGTTGGGGCCGGCCATGGCACCCTTGACGGTGTAGATCAGGTCAAAGGCGTTGAAGTTGGCGACAAAGGTCAGGATGGTCACCAGGCCCAGCGTGGGCAGAATCAGCGGCAGGCGGATCTGCCAGAAGATGCGCCAGGGCGAGGCACCTTCCACAATCGCCGCCTCGATGATGTCCTCCGGAATTGCAATCAGCGCGGCGTAAATCAGCATCATGGGCACGCCCACAAACTGCCACACCGACATCAGCGACACCGTCACCAGCGCTGACGATTCCAGCCCCAGCCAGGGGGCGAACCAGTCACCCAGGCCCAGCGCCGCAAGCAGGCGCTCGGACACACCCCACAAGGGTGACAGGATCAGCTGCCAGACAAAGCCGACGATCACTACCGACAGCAGCGTGGGCAGAAAGAACACGGTGCGGTAGGCCGCGGCCCAGCGCACGTCTTTGAGCGACAGCAGGGCCGCCAGCAACAGCCCCACCGGGTTCTGCACCAGCATGTGCACGCCGAAGAATTCCAGGTTGTTGCGCATCGCATTCCAGAAGCTGGCCGACCATTGCGGGTCGTTCAGGATGGTGGCGTAGTTGGCCAGGCCACTGAAAGACCGCAGGCCCGTTTCATCCGCCGAATACAGGCCCAGCCGCAAGGTGTCCAGCAGCGGGAAGGCGCTGAACACGCCGTAGATCAGCAGGGCCGGTGTGATGAACACCAGCACCCGCCAGGAAAAACCTTGTTGCATGGAGGAGCCTGTTTCCGGGTTTCTTAAGGGGGTGCGTGCGGCTTACTTGCCCGGCGTGTACCACTTGGCAAATCCGGTCTGGATTTGCGCGGCGGCGTCCTTGGGTGTCATCTTCAGGTTGATGACCTGCGAGCCCACGTTCCACAGTTCGTTTTCCATGCTGGGCGTGCCCCGGCTCATGATCTGCGCGTTCAGGCGGATGGTGCTCTTGCACTGGTTGCGCCAGCCGAGCATTTCCTTGGCTACCGGGTTCTTCACGTCGATCTTGTGGTTCGACAGCGAGAAGAAGCCGGTGACCTTGTTGGTGTACAGGTCGGCAAAGTCCTTGCTGGAAAGCCAGTCCAGGAACACCTTGGCATCGGCCTTGTTCGGGCTCTTGCTGTTGATACCCATGGCGATGTCGGTGTGGTCCGAGATGTAGCAGGGGTCGCCCGCCTTTTGCACCGGCGGCTTGAAGGCGCCAAAGTCGACCTTGCTGTTCTGCTCGAAGTACGAGATGTCCCAGGAGCCAGCCGGGTAGATGGCAGCGCGGCCGGTGCCAAACAGGTTTTGCGAGTCGCCGTAGGTCTGGGCCTGGTAGCCCTTGGGCAGGTAGGGCGCCCACTTGGCCATGGTTTCAAAGGTCGAGACATAGGGCGCATCGGTGAACTTGGCCTTGCCGGCAATCAGCGCCTTGCGGCCTTCCTCGCCCTTCCAGTGGTTGGCGCCAATGCTGGTGAAGACGATCTGGTTGGTCTCCCACTGGTCGGCCGTGCCCAGGGCCAGCGGTGCCACCTTGCCGGCGGTCTTGATCTTGTCCATCACGCCGAAGAATTCGGCCTCGGTCTCCGGTACCTTCAGGCCCAGATCGGCGAACACCTTCTTGTTGTAGAAGAAGCCGTGGATGACCGAGGCCATGGGCACGCAGTAGGTGCTCTTGCCGTCGTCGGTCTGCCAGGCAACCTGGGCTGATTCCGGAAAGTTCTTCAGGCCCGGCAGGCCGTTGAGGGCGTCGAGCTGGCCTTTCTTGAACAGGTCCAGCGACACGTCAAACGGGCGGCAGGTGATCAGGTCGCCGGCGGTGCCGGCGGTCAGGCGGGCGTTCAGGGCCGAGTTGTATTCGGGCGGCGCGGTGGGCGCAAACTTCACCGTGATGCCGGGGTGGGCCTTGGCAAAGGCGGGCAGCAGCACGTCTTCCCAGAGGGTCTTGTCATCGACGCGCCAGCTTTCAATGCTGAGCGTGCCGGCTTGCGCCAGGGCGCAGCAGGCGAGGGTGGCAGTGCAGACTGCGCTGCGAAGGATAGGGGTCATGGTATGCGTGCTCCTGTGGGTGTCGTGCTGTAAACCGTTCACTGCACACCGGTTGGTGGCGGGCAGTGCGCCGGAGGTTATGCTGTGTCCCATGTAATTTCAAACCTCCACCCCGCGCTCCGTGAAGGAGTGCAAGTGGTTGATTTGAAAGGGGAAAGTACAACGATAGACAAAGGCTTCCCTTACGTTTTATTACGCTGCCGACGGCATGGTGTTGAGCCCGTGCGCAGGGTTTTTAGGACTGGCTTACATAACATTACGAATCGACAGCAAATGAAAGCATTTGGACTCTGGATGACTGCCTTGCCGGCCTGGATCGGCCTGCTGCTGGCCCTGCCCGGGCCGGGTCTGGCGCAGCCCGCGGCCTCAACGCCGTCGCTGGATGTGTTGCACTGGTGGACTTCAGCCAGCGAGCGGCGCGCTGCCGACCAGCTGCGCACCGTGCTGGCAACGGCCGGCGTGCAGTGGAACGACGCCGCCATTCCGGGCGGTGGCGGCATGGCGGCGGTCAAGGTGCTCAAGAGCCGGGTGCTGCTGGGCGACCCGCCGGATGTGGCGCAGCTGATCGGCTCCACCCTGACCGAATGGGCCGATGTCGGACTGGTGCTGCCGCTCAACGCCGTGGCCACACGCCAGAAGTGGTCGCAGACGCTGTTTCCCACGGTGTTGTCCCTGGTCAGCTACAAGGGCGACGTGATTGCCGCGCCGCTGGGCGTGCACCGCATCAACACCCTGCTCTACAACCGCCATCTGCTGCAGCAGCTGGGCCTGCGCCCGCCGCACAGCTGGGCCGAATTTGAGGGGGTGGCGCGGGCGGTGAGCGCGGCCGGCCTCAAGCCCCTGGCCTGGAGTGACGAGGCCTGGCAGATCGCCACGGTGTTTGAGTCGCTGCTGCTCAGCGAGGCCGGCCCGGCGCTCTACCAGGAGATGATTCAGCAGCGCAAGAGCGCGGCCTGGCTGGACCCGCGCGTGGAAAAGGCCTTGCTGCGCCTGCGCTGGCTGCGCAGTTTGAGCGGCCCGGGCAGTGACGGGCCGGCCGAGCGGGCCTGGACCCTGTCGGCGCGCGAGCTGATGGACGGCAGTGCCGCCATGATGATCATGGGCGACTGGGCACGGGGCGAGTTGATGGCCTGGGGCGCCAGCCCCTATACCGATTTCGGCTGCGTGGTGGTGCCCGGCACCGAACACATGCACCTTTACAGCGTGGACACGCTAGCCATGCTGGTGAATGCGCGGCATCCGGTGGCGCTGCAGGAGAAGATGGCCGAAACGCTATCGGCCCTGCCGACCCAGCTGGCCTACAACCGCATCAAGGGCTCGGTGCCGGTGCGCCGTGATTTGAGTGCTGCGGCACGCAATGGCCTGGACGGCTGTGCCCGCGATTCCTGGGACACCTTTGCTGCGCCGGGCTCGGCCCGCGTGCCCAGCCTGGCCCACCGCATGGCCGCCGACGAGGCCACCAAGGACGCCGTGGCCCAGGCCCTGTGGCGCTACCTGACCGACCCGCGCATGGATGCGCAGGAGGCGCAAAAGCGCCTGGCCGCGGTGATTCACCTACCCTGAAAACTGGAAACGCATGCTCCGAACCATACTCATCGTCGACGATGACCAGAAGACCCGCAACCTGCTCAAGGCCTATCTGGAAAAGCAGCAGTACGAGGTGCGCAGTGCCCACGATGGCGCCAGCTTTCTGGCCGAGTTCGAGCGCTTGCGCGACAAACTCAGCCTGGTGATCCTGGATGTGATGCTGCCCGACACCGATGGCTTCACGCTGTGCAAAAAAGTGCGCAGCCAGTCTGCCGTGCCCATCATCATGCTGACCGCCAGCGCCGACGATACCGACCGCATCGTCGGCCTGGAACTGGGTGCCGACGACTACATCGCCAAGCCCTACAACCCGCGCGAGCTGCTGGCCCGCATCAAGGCCATCCAGCGCCGCATGCAGGCCGGCAGCAGCGGCCCGGTGCGCTACCTCCGGTTCCGCGACTTCAGCATGGACCTGACCGAGCGCCTGCTGCGCAACGCGCAGGGCGAGCGCGTCATCCTGACCAGCATGGACTTCAACCTGCTGCGCTTCTTTGCCGAGCATGCCGGCGAGACGCTGGACCGCAGCCGCCTGATGGAGCAGACGCGCGGGCGCGACCTGGGGCCGCTGGACCGTTCGCTTGATGTGCAGATCAGCCGCCTGCGCCAGCGCCTGCAGGACGATGGCCGCCAGCCCGACCTGATCAAGACGGTGCGCGGCAGTGGCTATGTGTTTTCGGCCGACGTCAGCAGCCACAGCGAGGCCTGAGACCATGCGCTGGCGCCCCTGGCCCGACCGACTGCTGGCGCGCATTGTGCTGGTGATGGTGCTGGGCGTGATCAGCGCGCAACTGGTGGGCACCTTTTTGCTGGCGCGCCAGTTGCGTGACAACGTGCGCACCGAGGCCCTGACGGCCGGGCGCTATCTGGCCGTGAATGCGGCCGGCTCGATCCGTTTTTTCCGCGACCTGCCACCGGCCTACCGCCCCATCCTGATCGAGCAGCTGCGCACCATGGGCGGCACACGTTTCTTCATCAACTTCAATCGCGCCCGCGTGCCCGTCAGCGCGATTGCCGGCAACAACCTGGCCGACGCGGTGGTGACCGAGGTGCGCAACGAGCTGTTGCGCACGCTGGCCACGGCCGGGCCGGCGGAGGTCAGTCTGGCCTGGCCGGAGGGGCTGCGCGTGTCGGACGACGGCCGCCTGGTGACCGAGCTGCCCGAGTCGTGGGTGGAGGCGACGCTGTTGATCCGGCCCCGGCCGGCACCGATTCTGGTGATACAGACCGAGTTTGAAAAAGACCACTGGCTGTACCTGGCC
Organism: Comamonadaceae bacterium; assembly: GCA_947372425.1. Lineage (GTDB taxonomy): Bacteria > Pseudomonadota > Gammaproteobacteria > Burkholderiales > Burkholderiaceae_C > Allorhodoferax. The sequence continues at coordinate 9,383 of CANBTQ010000023.1, forward strand.
GCCACCATGCCGGATCCGTATTTCCTGGACAACGCCAACCCGCTGACGCTGGACCGGGTGGCCCTGCAGCTGGTGACGCTGTTTACCGTGCTGCTGCTGGCGGTGTGGATGGTGCGCGGCCTGGTGCAGCCGATAGACCGCATTGCCGCAGCCGCCAATGCGTTTGGCAGTGCGGTGGCGCCCGAGCCGATTCCCGAAACCGGCACCGCCGAACTGCGCCGCACGGCGCGCGCCTTCAATGCCATGCAGGCCCGCATCCAGGGTTATCTGCTGGACCGCGAGCGCCTGTTCATCGGCATCTCGCACAGCCTCAAGACGCCCATCATGCGGCTCAAGCTGCGCACCGAGTTGCTGGACGACGAGGCCATGCGCAACGAATTCCACGAAGATCTGGATGACCTGGACGTGATGGTCAAGTCGGCCCTGCAAAGCGTGCGCGATACCGATATCCACGAGAACCTGGTGGTGGTGCGGCTGGACAGCCTGCTGGCGCGTCTGGTGGAGCGGCCCATCCATCCGAATGCGGCGATTGCCTACCAGCCCCTGGCCATCAGCATCCAGGGCAAGCCGCTGGCGCTGCAGCGCGCCTTGGGCAACCTGCTCGACAACGCCGTGCTGTATGGCGACCGGGTGCAGGTGCGCCTGGGCCGCCTGGGCAGCATGGCGCTGGTGGAGATCCGCGACTTCGGCCCGGGTCTGAGTGAGGCGGCCGTGTCTGCCGCCTTTGAACCCCATGTGCGCCTGGCCAACGGACAGGAGCGCAACCGCGGCGGCTCCGGCCTGGGGCTGGGCATCTCGCGCAACATCGTGCAGGCGCATGGTGGCGAAATCCGCCTGCACAACCATGCCGGCGGCGGTTTGGTGGTGTCGGTGCTGTTGCCGGCGCTACCGGACGACACGGCCTGAGCGTGGCCGCGCCGGGTGCGGGTCAGCGCGCCACGGCCTGGCCTTCAATGTGTACCGCCTGCAGCTGCAGCCCGGCGTCCAGCACCACGATGTCGGCCCAGGCACCCACGGCCAGGCGGCCCCGGTCCGGCAGGCCCAGGTGGTTGGCGGCATGGGTGGAGACACGGCGTGCCGCATCGGCCAGCGGCAGACCCAGCGCCAGCACCAGGTTGCGCAAGGCCTGGTCCATGGTCAGGGTGGAGCCGGCCAGTGTGCCATCGGCCAGGCGCACCCCGCCCTGGCACTTGAACACCGCATGCCGGCCCAGCGTGTATTCGCCGTCCGGCATGCCGGTGGCGGCGGTGGAGTCGGTCACGCAGTACAGGCCGGGTATGGCCCGCAGTGCGGCATGGATGGCGCCGGGGTGCACATGCAGCAGGTCGGGGATGATTTCGGCATAGGGCGCATGGGCCAGGGCCGCGCCCACCATGCCGGGTGCGCGGTGCTGCAGCGGGCTCATGGCATTGAACAAATGGGTGAAGCCGGTGGCACCGCAGCGCAGCGCGGCCAGGCCCTCTTCATAACTGCCCGAACTATGGCCCAGCTGCACCCGGAATCCGCGGGCGCAGAGTTCGCCAATCAGGGCCTGGTTGCCGGCCACCTCGGGCGCCAGGGTGATCAGCCGGATCGGCGCCAGTGCGTGCAGGCGTGCAATTTCTTCCAGGCTGGCGGGGCGTGCAAAAGGGGGCTGCGCGCCGAGCCGGCTCTCGCTGATGTAGGGGCCTTCCAGGTGCACACCCAGAATGCGCGCGGCATGTTCGGGGCGCTGGCGGCACAGCGGCGCCAGTGCGGCAAAGGCCGTGTCCAGATCGCCCTGCGGCGCCGTCATGGTGGTAGCCAGAAGGGAGGTGGTGCCGTGCTGGGCATGCAGGCGCGTGATGTGCAGTGCGGCGTCTCCTCCTTCCATGATGTCGTGGCCGGCGCCGCCATGCACATGGGCGTCAACAAAGCCGGGCAGCAACAGGGGCGCGCGATCGGCGCGGGCCTCGGCCTCGCTCAGCGCGCGGCCCTGGATGTGCTGGATGCGGCCGCTTGCGTCCCAGGTGATTTCGCCCTGGATAAAGCCGGCTTCGGTCAGGATGTTGCCGCGCAAGGTGCTGGTCAATCGGTTCATGCGTGTCTCCTCAGTTCAACGCGGTAGTCGTAATAATCGCTGCGGCACTCGGTGTGCGTGCATTCCAGCAGCAGGCCGGCGGCATCCCGGCTGGTGCGGCTGACCCAGAGCAGGGCGCTGCCTTCGGCAATCTGCAGCAGTTTGGCCTGGCGCGCATCGGCGCTGCGCGCGCGCAGCTGCTGCGTGGCGGTGTGCGGCGTGTGGCCTTGCTGCTCCAGCCAGGCGTACAGCGAGCCTTCCAGCGCCTGTGGCTCGGGCAGCAGCTGCAGCGGCAGCACCGTCATTTCCAGGGCCACCGGCACACCATCGGCCAGGCGCAGCCGCTCCAGCCGTGCCACCCGGGCGCGGCCGCGCAGGCCCAGCGCCACGCGCTCGGCTGCGGTGGGTGTATCGGCCTGGCGGCACAGCCATTGCGAGCCTGGCGTCTGCCCCTGCACCGCCATCTGCTCCGAAAAGCTGCTCAGCCGGGTCAGTCCCTGGGGCTCGCGCGCGGCAATGAAGTTGCCCGAGCCGTGGCGCTGCTGCACCAGGCCCTTGGCCACCAGGGTGGCGATGGCCTTGCGCGCGGTGATGCGCGAAACGCCCAGCGACTCGCACAGCACCCGCTCGGAAGGCAGGGCGTGGTCCAGCGGGTAGTGGCCGCTGCGGATGTCCTGTGCCAGCTGGCTGGCGAGCTGAATGTAGAGCGGCGTGGTGTCGGCGGGCATGGGCGCAGGCGTTGGGTGGGGTGGTCAGACTGCATATAGTACCAGTTGAATACCAGTTGTGCAGCCGGGCACACGCGCACCAGGCCGCCCCGCACGGGTGCCGCTTCGGTATCGCCAGGGTGCAGGAATGCGCTGCGGGCGCCTGCCGCTGGCGCGTTAGCGCGGTGTGAAACCGGTCAGATCGCCGGCATTGCCGGACAGCTTGAAGACGGCCACGGTGTGCACCAGTTCCTGCGCCAGCGTGTTGAGGCTGCTGGCAGCGGCGGCCATTTCTTCCACCAACGCGGCATTTTGCTGCGTGGCTTCGTCCATCTGGGAAATCGCCTGCCCGACCTGGGACACCCCGTTGGCCTGCTCGTTGCTGGCGGTGGTGATGCTGGCCATGATGTCGGCCACGCGTTTGATGGAAGACACCACCTCGTTCATGGTGGAGCCGGCCTGGTCGACCAGCGTGGTGCCCTGTTCCACCTTGGTCAGGCTGGTCTCGATCAGGCTCTTGATTTCTTTGGCCGCGGCGGCACTGCGTCCGGCCAGCGAGCGCACCTCGGTGGCCACCACGGCAAAGCCGCGACCCTGTTCACCGGCCCGGGCCGCTTCCACGGCGGCGTTGAGCGCCAGGATATTGGTCTGGAAGGCAATGCCGTCAATGACGCTGATGATGGCCGAAATCTGGTGCGACGAGTCGTTGATGCCGCGCATGGTGGACACCACCTGGCCCACCACCGCCCCGCCTTTTTCGGCAACCTGGGTGGCGTTCATGGCCAGGGTATTGGCTTCGCGCGCCGACTCCGCGTTTTGCCGCACGGTGGCACCCAGTTGCTCCATGGAGGAGGCGGTTTCTTCCAGCGCCGCAGCCTGTTGCTCGGTGCGGGCAGACAGGTCGTGGTTGCCTTCGGCGATTTCCTGGCTGGCAATCGCCACGCCTTCAGAGCCGCTGCGCACCCGGGCCACGATCTGTGAGAGGCTGGTTTGCATCAGGCCCAGCTGGGCCATCATGCTCTGTGTGTCGTCGGGCTTGACATGGATCGGGGTGCAGAGGTCACCGGTTGCCACGCTCTTGGCCAGCTGGGTGGCCTGTGCCGGTTCTGCGCCCAGTGCGCGCAACTGGCGCCGGACAATGGCACCGATAACCAGGAACAGGACGACCTGAATCGCCACCTGGCCGCACCACAGCCACAGGTTGATGCGGCGAATGCTGTCGCGGTCATCCTGGATGTTGGAGGTGATGCTGATGGCACCCAGGACGGAACCTTCGTCCACACCGTGGCACTCCAGGCACTTGGAGCCACGAAAGTTTTTGTAGGCGATATAGGGCATGACGGCGCGCAGGGTGGCATCCCCCGCAGCCGGGCTGTCCATGGCATACAGGGTCTTGCCATTGCTCAGCACACTGCGGTCCATGTCGTCCACCGGGGCCTGGTTGGGCAGGCCGGGGCCGAATTCATCGATCACGCCTTTGCCGCGTATCACCCGCAGCTCTTTGAGTTTGTTCGAGTCGCCCATTTTGCGGATGAACAACTCGCGCACCTTGGGATCGTCAATGACGTCATGGTCTTGCACCTTGGCGGCCATCAGGGTATTGAGCGCATTGATGACGCCATCGGCCACCACCGACACGCGATCCTGCGCGGCACGCAGGGCACGGCGCTCGATTTCGTGTGAGATTCCGTATTGCGCTGCCAGCAGGATCACCAGAAGAAAGCCCTGTATCAGGATCTGCAATTTGCGTTGCAAACCAAACCGGGACCATTGCTCAAAAATTGTATTCATGGTGTCTTATTCGGGGCAAAGCGCTGCTGTCTGTCCTACTGCCCGGGCCTCCTGGCACGACATTCAGCCGATAAGCAGGAGATTAGCGGTATGCAGGGCCCTTGCGTTTATAAATCGGCGAAAAAAAACCTGGCGCTTGATTTGCGTCAGGTTTTGTGGCGATCCTGGCTTGCAGGGCCGATCCCGATGTGGCTTCAGCTGTCGCCGGGGCGGTCGCAAGGGCTGTTGCCCGGGCGGCACCTGGCAAGCGCCTGCAGCAGCTCCTGCTGTGCCGCCTGGCGGCGCTCGTGGTCGATTTCAAATTGCCAGTCTTTCAGGCTGAGCGACAGCGTGACCAGCGCATCACGCAAGCCGACCAGTTCCTGACTCAGTTTGGCGGCCAGTTCGGCCTGTTGGCGGGTGGTAGAGGGCTTGTCCATGGGCGGTGCTCCTGCGCAAGGTAAGGGATAGATGTCTGAACTATGGTGTGTTCCGTGCAGTGCCACTTTTTGTTTTGTTCGCTTACAGACAGTTGTAAGCTACTGCGCAGCGCAAGCCGTACGGGCTGTAGGCACAATCTTTGCGACAATCAGCCAGCACCCCGGTCCGGGGCTGTGTTGCTGTTTTGATTGGGTTTCACATGTTGGGTTTTCTGCCGCCGGTTGTGCGCGGCGCTTTGTCTTTTCTGGTACTGGTTGCCAACACCGTGTTCTGGTGCCTGTTGCTGTTTGTGCTGGCCTTGTGCAAGGCGGTGCTGCCGTTCCCGCCGGTGCTGGCCCGGCTCGACCCGCTGATCAACGGCATCGCCTCGGCCTGGACCCGCTGTAACAGTGCCTGGATGCGTTTTGCCCACCGGCCCGATTGGCGCATTGAGGGCGTGGACAGCCTGCGCTACAACGACTGGTATCTGGTCAATTGCAACCACCAGTCCTGGGTCGACATCTTTGTGTTGCAGGACGCCTTGAACGGCCGCATCCCGGTGCTGAAGTTTTTTCTCAAGGCCGAGCTGATTTATGTGCCGGTGATCGGCCTGGCCTGGTGGGCGCTGGACTTTCCCTTCATGAAGCGCCATTCACGTGCCGCCCTGCGCAAGAACCCCAATCTGCGCAATGACGACCGGGACAGCGCGCGCCGGGCCTGCGCCAAGTTTGCCAAGATACCGACCTCGGTGATGAACTTTGTGGAAGGCACCCGCTTTACCGCAGACAAGCACCAGACCCAGGCCTCACCCTATGTGCATTTGCTCAAACCCAAAGCCGGCGCCATGGCCATGGCTCTGAATGCGATGGGCGCACAGTTTCACTCGCTGGTGGATGCCACCATTGCCTACCCCGACGGCATTCCGACCTTCTGGCAATACCTTTGCGGGCAGTCGTCGCGCGTGCGGCTCAAGGTGCGGCAGGTCGAAATCCCGATGGAGTTTTGCACCGGCGACTATGAAAACGACCGCGCCCTGCGCAAGGCCTTTCACCGCTGGCTGGATGAAGTCTGGCAACGCAAGGATGCCGACATGGGCGAGATGCTGGCTCTGGATCGGCCCGTCAAGGCAGCTGCGGCCTAAGCAAGCAGGCGCTGGCGCGCAGGCCGCGGCGGGCACAAAAAAGGGCGCCTCAGCGCCCTTTTTGCTTTTTCGCAGACGCGGTCAGGCGGGCACGACCTCGGGCAACTCAGGTAGCGCAATCTGGTGGTTCACGCTGAACTGGTAGTCCCTGAAGATGTGCTCCGCGCTGAGCTCCATGTACGTGCCGTCGGGCAGGCGGTGCGTGGTGTCCTTCAGGCGGTTGGTGGTGCTGCCGCAGGTCCAGCAGTTGTAGTTGCGCATGTGGGTGCACAGGCAGGTCTTGTCGGTCACCACGATATTTTTGCCGTCCGGGTGGATCTTGATCTGCTCGTTGTAGGCGTTGATGTAGGCGCAGCCGCCGGAACCATCCAGCAGGTAGCCGTAGGCCTCGCAGTTGGGGCGTATGCCCGAGCCGATGGCCGGAGTGCTTTTGAGCATGCGCATCGGGTAGCCGGTGGGCGACACGGTGTTGACGATGATGTCTTCTTCACTGGCCCGGAAGTATTCCTGCTTGACCTTGGAGGGCAGGCCGCACTCCTTGGCCACGGTGAAGCGGGTGGCCACCTGCACGGCGGCCGAGCCGGTTTCCAGAAAGGACACGGCGTCGCTGCCGGTGAAGATGCCACCGGCTGCAACCAGCGGGATGTCCAGCTTTTCGTTGATCAGGTACTGCTTGATCTCGGCAATGATGGTGGCCAGGTCGTACTGCGCCCAGTCCATGCCAAAGCCCAGGTGGCCGCCGGCCAGCGGGCCTTCGATGATGATGAAGTCGGGCAGGCGGTCCAGGCGCGCGGTCTTGCGCAGGAACAGCTGCAACGCGCGCACGCTGGAGACGATGATGCCCAGCTTGGCATCGCGAAAACGCGGGTGATCGGCCATCAGGGCAAACGAGCCCAGATGCAGACCGGCGCTGAGCGTAATGCCATCAATGCCGGCGTCCAGCGACGAGTTCAGGCGCACCTGCAGGGTCTCTTTGGGCCCGTTCATGGTCAGCTTTTCCATGCAGTTGACGAACACCATGCCGGGGCCCTTCTTGGCCTCCATGGTCTGGCCCACATGCAGCTTGGTGGCTTCGGCCAGGCGGCCCAGGTCAAACTGCACCTCGCTCTTGTCGGAGTTGTCGATGTTGTGCTTGTAGAGCTTGGTCTTTTCCTTGACGAAGCTGGTGTCAAAGCGCCGGTCGGACACGTCCTGCACCATGGCGTCGGAGATATGGCCTATGCCGCCCAGACGCGCGGCCTCCAGAGCCAGTTCGGCCGTGGAGATGTCCACGCCCATGCCACCAATCATGATGGGCACCAGCTCCTGTTTGCCAAAACGCAGCCGAAAATCATCTAGTCGTTTCATTGCCATCCCGTTCGGGGTCGTTAAATGCTGTAAAAAGTGTTGCCGCGCGGTGGCAATACCCGATTATCAAGGCAGCACGTTGCGGAGTCCGGCGCGCCAGCTGGAGCACGCATTTTATGCCTGTGCTTCAACCCTTTTTTCAGCATGTTTATCGACCCGCTTGCGGGGATGCACACTGTTACAGTCGGCGCCATGAGCAAGGCCTTTACCAAAGAGTCTGACGATGCGGACGATGACGAGCTGCAATTGCCGGCCATTCCCTCGGGCGGCAAAAACTACATGACGCCGCAGGGCTACGCCGCCCTGCGCAGTGAATTGCTCGACCTGATCGACAACGAGCGCCCCAAGGTGGTGGAGGCGGTGCACTGGGCCGCGAGCAATGGCGACCGCTCTGAAAACGGCGATTACATCTATGGCAAGAAGCGGCTGCGCGAAATTGACCGGCGCATCCGTTTTTTGACCCAGCGCATGGAAATCGCAGAAATAGCCGACCCGGCGGTGCACCATGGCAACGACCAGGTGTTTTTTGGCGCCACCGTGACCTATGCCGACGATGCCGGCGTGGAGCGCACGGTGCGCATCATCGGCATTGATGAGGCTGACAGTGCCAAGGGCGAGGTCAGCTGGATTTCACCGATTGCCCGCACCCTGCTCAAGGCCCGTGTCGGTGACGAGCTCAAGCTGGTGATGCCGGACCGCGTCGGCAACATCGAAGTGCTGGCTGTCCACTACCCCAAGAGCTAACCCCTCCCGTTCGCGCACCGCGTGTAGCGCTCTGACACTTCAAGGGGCCAGGGGTTGCCCGACGCGGGATGTTGCTCAGTGGTGGTATCAGGCGCCGCTGGCGCCGCCGTTGCGCTCGGCCTTGAGCACGCTGGGGGTGCGACGCAGATTGCGCAGAGCAATTTCCAAGTGGGCCGTGTCGCGCACCGCCACCAGGAAACGCACTTCCCGGGCTTCCATGCCGCCTTCCGGTCCCATGTCGATGTCAATGATGTCGGCCTCGGCCGAAGCCAGGGCGGTGGCCATTTTGGCCAGCATGCCCTTGCTGTTGGCAACCGTGACGGTGATGCCGGTCTTGAAGGAACGCACCGGCTCTTCCGACCAGTCCACACCGATAAAGCGCTCGGCATCCTTGGAGCGCAGCTTGAGCGCCACCGGGCAGTCCTGCAGGTGCACCACCAGGCCTTCGCCACGCCCCAGATAGCCCAGAATCTTGTCGCCGGGAATCGGGCGGCAGCACTGGCCGAACTGCACCGAGGCGCTTTCGCTGCCATCCAGTGTGATGGCGCCCACCCCGTTGGACTCGTGGGCGGTAAAGCGCTCGCGCGTCAGCAGCAATGCATCGGGCTTGTGGCCGGCCTCGGTCAGCAGGTGCACCAGGCGTTTGGCCACGATATTGGCAATGCGTTTGCCCAGACCGATATCGGTCAGCAGCTCATGGCGCGTCTTGTTGCCGGTAAAGCGCAGCAACTTGTCCCAGATTGGCGCATAGGCTGCGTCCTCATCGGTGAAGGCGCCAAAGCCTTCCGAGCGCAGGGCCTGCTGCAGCAGCCGTTCGCCCAGGCTTTCGGATTCGGTCTGCTCCATGGTCTTGAGGTGGTGGCGGATCTTGGAGCGGGCGCGCCCGGTGCGCACAAAGTCCAGCCAGTTCGGGTTGGGCGACGACACCTGGGCCGTCACCACTTCCACCACATCGCCGTTTTTCAGTTCGGTGCGCAGCGGCACCTGTTCGCCGTTGATGCGCGCGGCCACCGTGCGGTCACCCACATTGCTGTGGATGGCGTAGGCAAAGTCCACCACCGTGGCGCCGCGCGGCAGCGCCATGATCTGGGTCTTGGGTGTGAACACATAGACCGCGTCGGGGAACAGGTCGACCTTGACGTGGTCCCAGAACTCGGCGGCGTCGCGCGTTTCATCCTGAATGTCCAACAGCGACTGCAGCCATTGGCTTCCCAGGCGGTCGTTGGCCACATCGTGCGGGTGGTTGACCTTGTACAGCCAGTGCGCGGCCACGCCCGATTCGGCCACCACATGCATGGCCTCGGTGCGCATCTGGAACTCCACATTGATGCCGGCCGGGCCCACCAGCGTGGTGTGCAGCGACTGGTAGCCATTGAGTTTGGCAATCGCGATGTGGTCCTTGAACTTGCCTGGCACCGGCTTGTAGAGCTGGTGCAGCAGGCCCAGCGCCTTGTAGCAGTCGATGGTGCTGGGTACCAGCACCCGGAATCCATAGATGTCGGTCACCTGGGCAAAGCTCAGGTGCTTGGTCTGCATCTTGGTGTAAATCGAAAACAGCGACTTCTCGCGCCCGGCAATGCGCACCGGCATGGCGGCCGCGGCAAACACGGCCTCCACTTCCTTTTGCACCTTCTGGATCAGGTCGCGGCGGCGGCTGCGCGCCTTGGTCAC
>CANBTQ010000024.1 GCA_947372425.1 Comamonadaceae bacterium
GCCAAAGCTTTTTTGACCGCGCCGAAATCCGCGACCTCTGCGCCTGGTTTCGCTTGTGGGCCAATAACGATGACGACCCGGCCTTTGTGCGCGCCGTGACCACACCCAAGCGCGGCATCGGCCACCAGACCCTGGGCACGCTGGGCGTGTATGCCAGCCATTACAAGCTCAGTCTGTTCGAGGCGCTGTTTTCGTCTTCACTGGGTGGCGCATTGAGCGGCAAGGCGCTGGGCAGCTTGCATGAATTCGGCCGCTATGTGAACGACCTGCAGTTCCGCGCCCGCCACACGGAAGGCGCAGAAAACGCTGGTGCCTTTCTGGCCGAGTGGTTGAAGGAAATCGGCTACGAAAAACATTTGCTGGACGGCGAGGACAGCGAAAAACTGGCCGCTGCCAAATGGTCGAATGTGATGGAGTTTTGCGAATGGATGGCGCAGCGCTGCGGCGGCCCGGTCGAAGGCGTGGCCGGGGTCGATGAGCGCGAGGTGAAGAACCTGCTGGAGGTTTCGCAAACCATTGCCCTGCTCTCCACCCTGAGCGAGCGTGAGAAGGACCAGAACGTGGTGACCCTATCCACCCTGCATGCGTCCAAAGGGCTGGAGTGGCCGCATGTGCTGCTGGTGGGCGTGAACGAGGGTGTGTTGCCCTTCAAACTCAAGGAAACGACTGGCGCCGATGGCGGCGTGGTGCGGGATGAAGAGGCCGTCAACGACGACCTGGCAACCCGCCTGCAGGAAGAGCGCCGTCTGATGTACGTGGGCATTACCCGGGCCCAACGCAGTCTGGCGGTGAGCTGGACGCGGCGGCGCAAAAAAGGGCGTGAGCTGGTGGCCGCATTGCCCAGCCGCTTTATTGCCGAGATGGCGCTGGACCAGGCTACCGTGAAGGAAGATCCGCGGGAAAAGCTACGCGCCTTGCGGGCGGAGTTTGCCCTGAAGGCGCAGGCTACGGCCGCTGCGGCGGCAACCCGGCGCTGAAAAGAAACTAAATCGAGAGCCCCATTCCGCCACCGCCTGTATCGGGCGGACCGAACTCGGCGTCGTGCAGATCGGACAGGGCCAGCATGGCTTCCACGGCATCCTGGTTGAAGCCCACGCGTGCATGGCCCATGCCGTCACCACCGGCCATGATCAGCTTGTTGATGTACTGGCTGCATTCCTTGTAACCCCACAGGGTGCGGATGGTGTTGGCAATGCGCTGATGGTGCTTTTCCACGGTGTTCAGGGCAACATTCTTGCGTTGCTCCAGCGAGAGTTGCTCCAGGGCCATGGGTTGGGTGGGGACCACAAAGTCCAGGGCGTCGGCGGATGGCGTCGCGGCTTGCGCCGGGACGGTGCCGGCAACCTGACCGGACTCCTGTGCGGCGAGCGCACTGTCCCACATGCTCCAGGCGGTGTCTGGGTCGTCTTCGATCACCTCAAGTCCACGCGTATCCTGCGCCTCTTTGGTTGGCGAATCGTCAGACTTATCGCGCTTGCCAAAAAACCTGCTTAACATGGGACACTTTCCTGAGATTGAGGCGATATTACCGTAGTAATGGTGATTATTCCAAGGCACATCCCAAAAAGGGAAGACCGCCAAGGCAGGCACACCCCCAGTGCGGTTTCCGGCTATCGCGCATGCCTGTATTCAGCCCGAAGGCTAAGATGGTGCCCATGGAAAACTTTTCCTCCGCCGAGAAAACTGCGTTTATTCAATCGCTTGCTGAAAGCATTCCGGATATCGTATTTTTCAAGGATCCGACCGGCGCCTATCTCTTTGCCAACCATGCCTTTGAACGCCTGTATGGTTATACGCTGGCACAAATCCGGGGCAAAACCGATTTCGCCTTTCTGACACAGGACGAAGCGGCGTATTTCGCCGCACGCGACCAGGATGCCCTGACAGCCGGCAAGGCCACGGCATCCGAGGCCTGGCAGATCAACGAGATGACGGACGAAAAAGAATGTTTCGAGACCATCAAGTCGCCGGTCTACGACGCAGATGGGAACCTCATGGGCCTGCTCGGTGTGGTGCGCAACGTCACCCAGCAAAGACAGGCACAGGCCATATTGCGCACCCAAGCCGCCCAGACAATCACCCCTTGAGCAGCGACTGCTCCTGCGCTTCCAGTTCCGCCATTTCGGCCTCGGTAAACACGCGCGAGCGGGTGTGGAAGGCCTTGCCCTCCGGGCCTTCAAGTGAGAAGGTGCCGCCGTGACCTTCAATCACGTCGATGATGAGTTGGGTGTGGCGCCAGTACTGGTACTGGGCCTTGCCGATGTAAAACGGGCTGCCACCCACATCGCCCAAATACACATCGCCCGCACCCATGGTGATTTCGCCGGGCAAATAGCAATTGGCCGCGCTGTTGTCGCAGCAGCCACCGGACTGGTGGAACATCAGGTCCGGCCCGTGTTTGGTTTTGAGAAAGGCCACCAGTTCGAGTGCGGCGGGTGTGGCCACTACTTTTTCAACCATGTTGTGCTCCTCAGATAAGTGACGTTATTGGCGCTCGCAGCGCAACAGCCGGGTGGGGCAGTCGCCTCATGGTGGAGTACCACAAATCGGCTCGTACCCCACCCGGCTGTTGCGCAGCTTGGTTGGTGCCCCGGTGCTTTGAATTCAATGCGCCGGGGGTTGGGTTTGCGACGCGCTCCAAGCGCCTATCGCTATTTACCCGTCAACTTCGCTTTTAGAAGAAACCGAGCTTGCTTTCGCTGTAGCTTACGAGCAGGTTCTTGGTCTGCTGGTAGTGGTCGAGCATGACCTTGTGGGTCTCGCGGCCAATACCGGATTCCTTGTAGCCGCCAAAGGCCGCGTGCGCGGGGTAGGCGTGGTAGCAGTTGGTCCAGACGCGGCCGGCCTTGATGGCGCGGCCCATGCGGTAGGCCACATTGCCATTGCGGCTCCAGACACCGGCGCCCAGGCCGTACAGCGTGTCGTTGGCGATTTCCAGGGCTTCGGCTTCGTCCTTGAAGGTAGTCACAGCCAGCACCGGTCCAAAAATTTCTTCCTGGAAAATGCGCATCTTGTTGTGGCCCTTGAACAGCGTGGGCTGCACGTAGTAGCCGCCCTCCAACTCGCCACCCAGATGGGCCTGGTTGCCGCCGGACAGCACTTCTGCGCCCTCTTGCTTGCCCAGGTCCAGGTAGGACAGGATCTTGGTGAGCTGCTCTTTGGAGGCCTGTGCGCCCATCATGCTGTTGGTGTCCAGCGGGTTCTGGTGCGCAATGGCGGCGACGCGCTTGAGCACACGCTCCATGAACTTGTCATAGATGGATTCTTGAATCAGCGCGCGCGAGGGGCAGGTGCAGACTTCACCTTGGTTGAAGGCAAACAGCACCAGACCTTCGATGGCCTTGTCCAGGAAACCGTCGTCCTTGTCCATGATGTCGGCAAAGAACACATTGGGCGACTTGCCACCCAGTTCCAGCGTGGCGGGGATCAGGTTGTTGGCAGCGGCTTGGGCAATCACGCGGCCGGTGGTGGTGGAGCCGGTGAAGGCGATCTTGGCAATGCGCTTGCTGGTGGCCAGGGGCATGCCGGCTTCGCGGCCAAAGCCGTTGACGATGTTCAACACGCCAGGGGGCAGGATGTCGGCAATCAGTTCGGCCAGGATCAGGATGCTGATGGGGGTGGACTCCGCGGGCTTCAGGACCACGCAGTTGCCGGCACCAATGGCGGGTGCCAGCTTCCAGGCAGCCATCAGGATGGGGAAGTTCCAGGGGATGATCTGTCCGACCACGCCGAGCGGCTCCTGGAAGTGGTAGGCCACGGTGTTTTCGTCGATGTTGGAGAGCGCGCCTTCTTGCGAACGCAGGCAGCCGGCGAAATAACGGAAGTGGTCAACAGTCAGCGGAATGTCGGCGTTCAGGGTTTCGCGAATGGCCTTGCCGTTGTCCACGGTTTCAGCGTAGGCCAGCTTTTCCAGGTTTTGCTCGATGCGGTCAGCGATTTTGAGCAACAGGTTGGAGCGCGTGGCGGCATCGGTCTTGCCCCAGGCATCGGCGGCAGCGTGGGCAGCGTCCAGTGCCAGCTCAATGTCTTCGGCGGTGGAGCGGGCGGCCTGGGTGTAGACCTTGCCGGTGATGGGGGTGATGACATCAAAGTACTGGCCCTTGACCGGCGCCACAAACTTGCCGCCGATGAAGTTGTTGTATTGGGCCTTGTAGGCAATCGTGGCACCGGCAGCGCCGGGGAACGCGTAGATCATGCATGTCTCCAGAAATAAAAATAAGGTTGGAACTTTCCCTTGCGGGTACTTCCTTGTTATCAAGTCGCGTGCCACCGCATGCCAACGGTTCAGAGGCTTGATTTCATTGGGAATTTTCTTGCAGCTGCCGCACGTCAGGGCTAACGGTCCGAGCGCATGGAGCGCTCCAATATTGGACACCTGTCCAACAACTGGACAGATGCAACACATTCGCTCTATGTACAGCCTTGCATATCGTCAGGGCACTGCTTCACAGGTAGCATGCCTTCGATCTGACGCAGTGAAGCGACTGCCCTGACACGGAGCCGCATTGCCTGAACCACACCCTCATCCCTTGAATCCTGCCAACGCACGCCAGCACCTGATGGAGCATGGGCATGTGCCCGGGCAGGGGCTGCAAGCGCTGGTGGCGCGCTCCTGGGAGCGCAGTCTGTCCGCCGGTTTGCGGCCCGACCAGACACAGCAAGGCGAGCACCACCACGGTGGCGCCGTGCTGCGCCAGACCCTGCAAAACAGCCATACCCTGCTGGCCCATGCGCGGCCGGTGATGGAGTTTTTGTTTGAACAGGTGCGCCAAAGCCAGAGCGTGGTGGTCCTGGCCGATCACAGCGGCACGCTGATCCACACCCTGGGTGATGCCCTGTTTCTCAACCAGGCCGAACGGGTGTCGTTGTCGCAAGGTGCCTCGTGGACCGAGTCGCACCGCGGCACCAATGCCATCGGCACTGCCTTGGCCGAAGGCACGGGTGTGGAAATCCATGGCGGCGAGCACTACTTGCAACACCATGAATTCTTGACTTGTTCGGCGGCGCCGATACTGTCCTTCAACGGCAGTCTGCTGGGCATTCTGGATGTGTCGGGCGACCAGCGCCAAGGGCATCCGCACACCCTGGGTCTGGTCAACACCGCGGCACGCATGATAGAAAACCAGCTGCTGCTATCCGACTGCAGGCGCCAGGTGCGCGTACGGCTGCACGCGCAACGCGAGGGCCTGGGCTCGGTGGCCGAGGGCCTGGTGGTGCTGTCGGATACCGGCACCATCATCGGTGCCAACCGGGCCGCCCTGAACTTGCTGCAGTTGCAGGTTGCACAGCTGGGCCACAGCCACTGGAGCAGCGTGGCCGATGTGCGGCTGGAAAACCTGCTGGCGGCGCACCGGCACGGCACGCAATTGCCGCTGTCCATCCGCCTGCGCAACGGGCGCCTGCTGTTTGCCACCGCGCAGTCGGGCGAAAGCATTGCACCGCGCACCGTGCACACACCGGAGGTGCAGACCGTCGAACCGGTGCGCGATGCACTCAGCCTGCTGGATACCGGCGATGTGCAATGGCGCCGGGCCGCCGACCAGGTGCGGCGGGTGCTGGACAAGAACATCCCCATCCTGATCGAAGGTGAGTCGGGTGTAGGCAAGGAGTACTTTGCCCGCGCCATCCACGACAGCAGCCGACGCAGCGCCGGTCCGTTTATCGCCATCAATTGCGCGGCCATTCCCGAGAGCCTGATCGAGGCCGAACTGTTCGGCTACGCGGCCGGCGCCTATACCGGTGCGCGCAAAAGCGGCAACCCCGGCCTGCTGCGCCAGGCCCATGGCGGCACCCTGTTTCTGGACGAGATTGGCGACATGCCACTGCCCATGCAAACCCGGCTGCTGCGGGTGCTGCAGGAGCGCCGCATTGCACCCCTGGGTGGCGGCCCCGAAGTGGCGGTGGACTTTGCCCTGGTGTGTGCCACGCACAGCGCCTTGCGGGCCGAATCGGACCAGGGGCACTTCCGCGGTGATTTGCTCTACCGCATCAACGGCCTCACGCTGCGCCTGCCCAGCCTGCGCGAGCGCACCGACTTTGCGGCCCTGGTGCACAAGTTGTTGGCCGAACTGGAGCCCGGCCTCAGCGTGCAACTGAGCGACGCGGTGCTGGAGAGCATGCAGCGTTACGCCTGGCCCGGCAATCTGCGCCAATTGGCCAGCGTGCTGCGTACCGCCTGCGCCATGCTGGGCGCGCAGGAATCGCTATTGGACTGGACGCATTTGCCCGATGACATCGCCGAGGAACTGCGCGCCCTGCCCTCTGCCGGACCGGTGCCGGCCGCCGACCCACGCCCGGCCCCGCTGGCCCTTGGCACACCACACAACCTGGAGCAACTCTCACGCGCCCTGGTGCGCCAGGCCCTGGAGGCCAGTGGCGGCAACGTGTCGCAGGCAGCACGCAGCCTGGGCATCAGCCGCCAGACCCTGTACAAAAAAATGAAGCTGTCGTAAGGCCGCGCGGCCGCAGCGCTCAGGCCTTGTAGGTAGACAGCAATATGCTGGTCTCGGTGTTGGCAATGCCGCTGACCAGGCGGATCTGGCGCAGCACCCCGTCAAAGGCTTCCAGCGTATCGGCCCGCAGTTCGGCCACGATGTCCCAGCGCCCGTTGGTGCTGTGCAGCGAATGGACGTTGGGGTGTCCCCGCAGGGTGTTCAGTATTTCGGCACCCCGGTTGCCCTCGACCGCAATCGACATCAGCGCCCGTATGCGCGGCAACTCGGAGGCCGGTTGCAGCCGCAGGGTATAGCCCAGAATCGTGCCGTCTTTTTCCAGCCGGTTCAGCCGGTTTTGCACCGTGGCCCTGGCAATGCGCAGCTTGGCCGCCAGTGCCACCACCGAAGTGCGGGCGTCGTCGCGCAGCAGGCTGATGAGCTGGCGGTCGGTGTCATCCAGGGGCATGGTGCAATCTGTATATGGGGTCTGCGCATTATGTTCTGCCATAGTACATTTTTTGCCAACTTGTGTGCTTTTGTCTGGCGCCGCAGGCCGCAAGAATAGCGGGCATGCAACACACCGCCTCCATCCAATCACCCGCCGCCGTGGTCATGGTTCGCCCCCACCACTTCACCCCCAACCCGCAAACCGCGGCCGACAACGCCTTTCAGCGCACCGGCTCCGACACCGCCCCTGACGCGCTGGCGCAGGCGGCCTACCGTGAAGTCAGTGCGGCGGCAGCCACCCTGCGGGCGCAGGGTGTGCGTGTGCATTTGTTTGAGGACACACAGGCCGGGCGCACGCCCGACGCGGTGTTTCCCAACAACTGGTTTTCCACCCACGCCGGCGGCCACATCGCCCTCTACCCCATGTACTCGCCGAACCGGCGACTCGAGCGCCGGCAGGACGTGATCGAGCTGCTCAAGGCCGAATACCGGGTACAGGATGTGATTGATTACTCGGGCCTGGAGCCTGACGGTCTGTTTCTGGAAGGCACGGGCGCCATGGTGCTGGACCATGTGGCGCGCATTGCCTACACGGCCCGCTCCAACCGCGCCAACGCGATTGCGCTGGAGCGTTTTGCCACCCACTTCAACTACGAGCCCATGGCCTTTGATGCGGTGGATGCCGCAGGGCAGGCGGTGTACCACACCAATGTGCTGATGTGCGTGGCCACCGACTTTGCCCTGGTGGGCATGGAACTGATTGCGGATGCAGCACGCCGCGCAGAAGTGCGCAGCCGCCTGCTGGAATCGGGCCGCACCCTGATTGAGTTGAGTGCCGGGCAGATTGGCGAATTTGCTGGCAATGCACTGGAGCTGTCGGGCAGCGCGGGGCGGATTCTGGCGCTGTCGGCACGCGCCCTGCGCAGCCTGCGGCCGCAGCAGATCGAAACCATGGAACGCAGCGTACGCCTGGTGCCGCTGGAAGTGCCCACCATTGAACTGGCGGGTGGCTCGGTGCGCTGCATGCTGGCCGGCATCCACCTGGCCCGACGCCAGACCGGGCCGGCCACGCTGCCGCGCTAGCGGGCGGCGCGCTGCTCGCGCTTGGCAATGGCCTCGGCCCACAGGGCCTTGGACTCGGGGTAAATAAGCACCTCCTCCAAGGCGATATGGCCGTTGAGCAACTCCAGAAACAAGGCCACGTTGTGCTGGAACTCGGCCGCGTCAAACCAGTCATTGCCCTCGGCAATGCCACGCAGTTGCGGGCCCAGTTCGATCCAGTTCTCTTCGATAAAACCGTGGTCCTGCTGCAGGCCGCGCACGGCCACCTTCAGCTCTTCGGAGCCATTCACCAGCAGCGGCGGGAACACCACTTTTTCTTCCTGCTCGTGGTGCTCGCGCGAGGTACTGGAAAAAAAATCCTCGATGGCGCCGGCCAGCTTGCGGTCCACATCGCTCAAGGGCTCGCTTTGCATGTGCAGCGCCATGCGTTGCAATTCTTCCAGGTGTTTCTGGATTTGCAAATGACAGGCATCGAGTGCCTGGAAGGGCTGTACAGGGGCTGCGGGGCTCATGGCGTACTCCAATGTTTCGTTCGTGTGCAAAGATTGTGCAGTGCGGAATTGCCGTTGATTTGAGCAAGGTCAACCCGCGTGCGAATCGGGCTACGCACGCATGGCCAATGCGCGGTGCTCTGCGTTAGACTGATTTCCACCCGCAACGACCTGGGTCACACAGGCGCAAGGGGCAAGGAGACAACTTTGCAATCCAGCAATATCCAGGATCCGTCAACCTTCCACAAGGTCGTCGACTGCCAATGGGCCTGCCCGGCCCACACCCCCGTACCCGAATATATACGCCTCATAGGCCAGGGGCGTTATGACGACGCCTACATGGTCAACTGGGTGTCGAATGTATTTCCGGGCGTCCTGGGTCGCACCTGCGACCGTCCCTGCGAGCCCGCGTGTCGACGCTCCCGCGTGGAAGAAAACAATGGCGCAAAACCCGAACCGGTAGCCATCTGCCGACTCAAACGGGTGGCCGCCGACAACAAGGTGGATGTGCGCTCCCGCATGCCCGCCATCGCGCCGCCCAACGGCAAGCGCGTGGCCTGCATCGGTGCCGGCCCGGCCTCGCTGACCGTGGCGCGCGACCTGGCGCCGCAGGGCTATGCCGTCACCCTCTTTGAAGGCGAGGCCAAGGCCGGCGGTTTTATCCGCTCGCAGATTCCGCGCTTTCGCCTGCCCGAATCGGTCATCGACGAAGAGACCGGCTACATCCTGAACATGGGCGTGGACTTCAAGAGCGGCCAGCGCGTGGAGTCCATGCAGGCGCTGCTGGGTGAAGGCTATGACGCCATCTTTGTCGGCTGCGGTGCACCGCGCGGGCGTGACCTGGTCATCCCCGGGCGCACAGAGGCTGCGGCCAACATTCACATTGGTATCGACTGGCTGGCCTCGGTGTCCTTTGGCCACATCAACAGCGTGGGCGAGCGCGTCATCGTGCTGGGTGGCGGCAACACCGCCATGGACTGCTGCCGCTCCGCCAAGCGCCTGGGCGGCAAAGACGTCAAGGTGATTGTGCGCAGTGGCTTTGAGGAGATGAAGGCCTCGCCCTGGGAGAAGGAAGACGCGGTGCACGAAGGCATCCCCATCCTCAACTTCCATGTGCCGGTGGCCTTTGAGCATGCGGGTGGCAAGCTCACCGCCATGCGCTTTGAAATCGTCAAGGCGGAATACGATGCCAAGGGCCGCCGCACGCTGGTACCCACCGGCGAGCCGGAAGTGCGCGTGCCCTGCGACACCGTGCTGGTGGCCGTGGGCCAGGAAAACGCCTTCCCCTGGATCGAGGCCGAATGCGGCATCGCGTTTGACAAATGGGGCCTGCCCGTCCTGGGCGAAGGCACGTTCCAGAGCAGCCGGCCCAAAGTGTTCTTCGGTGGCGACGCCGCCTACGGGCCCAAGAACATCATCACCGCCGTGGCGCACGGCCATGAAGCGGCCGTGTCAATCGACCGCTTCCTGCACGGCGAGATTGTCGGCAAACGCCCCGCTGCCACGGTCAACCTGATGTCGCAGAAGATGGGCATCCACGAGTGGAGCTACCGCAACGATGTGTCCAACGACACCCGCTTCAAGGTGCCATGGGCGCAGGCTGAAATCGCGCTGGCCAGCATCAAGGTCGAGGTGGAGCTGGGCTTTGATGCCGCCACCGCCTTCAAGGAAGCCAGCCGCTGCCTGAACTGCGATGTGCAGACCGTGTTCAACCGCGACACCTGCATTGAATGTGACGCCTGTGTAGACATCTGTCCGATGGACTGCATCACCTTCACCGGCAACGGCGAAGAGGCCGATCTGCGCACCCGCCTCAAGGCCCCGGCCACCAACCTGACGCAAGCGCTGTATGTATCGGGTGAGCTCAAGACCGGCCATGTGATGGTGAAGGACGAAGATGTGTGCCTGCACTGCGGTCTGTGTGCCGAACGTTGCCCTACCGGCGCCTGGGATATGCAGAAGTTTCTTTTTTCGACCACGCAGGCCGGGCCCCGCGCCCGTGACGTGCGCAACACTGCGCTGGAGGCAGCATGAAAACCATCGCAGCCATTAACGATTTCGTCATCAAGTTTGCCAACGTCAACGGCTCGGGCTCGGCTTCGGCCAACGAGTTGTTTGCCAAGGCGGTGATGCGCATGGGCGTGCCGGTCAGCCCGCGCAACATCTTCCCCAGCAACATCCAGGGCATGCCGACCTGGTACGAGGCCCGTGTGTGTGAGAAGGGCTACCACGGCCGCCGCGGCGGTGTGGACATGATGGTGGCCATGAACCCGCAGACCTGGGACACCGACATTGCCGAGATTGAGAGCGGTGGCTACCTGTTTTACGACAGCACCCGGCCACTGCCACCCAACAAATTCCGCGACGATGTGCACACCATTGGCGTACCGCTGACCGAGATTGCCAACGCGGCCTACACCGACCCGCGCCAGCGCCAGCTGTTCAAGAACATCATTTACGTGGGTGCCCTCTCGGCCCTGCTGGATGTGGATGCTGCCGTATTCGAGAAGTTGTTTGCCGAGCAGTACAAGGGCAAGGAGCGGCTGCTGGCCTCCAACGTGCAGGCCTTGCACCTGGGGCGCGACTACGTCATCACCCACATGGCCTACCCACTGGGCATACGCGTGCAGCGCGCCGATGCGGTGGGTAACCAGATCTTTACCGATGGCAATAGCGCGGCGGCTCTAGGCCTGGTGTATGGCG
The DNA here is from genome assembly GCA_947372425.1 of Comamonadaceae bacterium. Classification (GTDB taxonomy): domain Bacteria; phylum Pseudomonadota; class Gammaproteobacteria; order Burkholderiales; family Burkholderiaceae_C; genus Allorhodoferax. Next base: position 11,138 of record CANBTQ010000024.1, read on the forward strand.
GCGCCACCGTGGCCGCCTGGTACCCGATCACACCCAGTACCTCGGTGCCGGAAGCCTTCCAGAAATACTGCGAAAAATTCCGTGTCGATCCCGAGACCGGCCAGCACCGCTACGCCATCGTGCAGGCCGAGGACGAACTGGCCTCCATTGGCATGGTGGTGGGCGCAGGCTGGAATGGCGCACGCGCCTTTACTGCCACCTCCGGCCCCGGCGTCTCGCTGATGACCGAGTTCATCGGCCTGGCCTACTTTGCCGAGATTCCGGTCACCATCATCAATGTGCAACGCGGTGGCCCCAGCACCGGCATGCCCACACGCACCCAGCAGGCCGACATCCTGAGTTGCGCATATGCATCCCACGGCGACACCAAGCATGTGCTGTTGTTCCCGCAGGACCCGCATGAGTGCTTCACCCACAGTGCCGCCGCCCTGGACTTGGCCGACCGCCTGCAGACGCCCATCTTTGTGATGACCGACCTGGACATCGGCATGAACCAGCGCCTGTGCAAACCCTTTGTCTGGGAAGAAGGCAAGGGCTACGACCGCGGCAAGGTCATGACGGCTGAAGAACTGGAAGCCGGCAAGGACTTTGGTCGCTACAAGGATGTGGACGGTGACGGCATCCCCTGGCGCACCCTGCCCGGCACACACCCGAGCAAGGGCGCCTTCTTTACCCGGGGCACCACGCGCAACCCGTATGCCATGTACTCGGAGCGCGGGCCGGACTACATCTACAACATGGAGCGCCTGCTGCGCAAGTTCAAAACCGCGGCCGACCTGGTGCCGCAACCGATTGTGCGCAAGGCCAAAGAAGCCACGCGCTTTGGCGTAATCTACTTCGGCTCCACCAGCCCGGCCATGCGCGAAGCACTGGATGTGCTGGAGACGCAAGACCTGCACCTGGACGCCATGCGCCTGTGCGCCTACCCCTTCCCCGACTCGGTGCAGACCTTTATTGCCGCGCACGACACGGTGTTTGTGGTGGAACAAAACCGCGATGGCCAGATGCATTCGCTGCTGGTCAACGAACTCGACTTCGACCCGGCCAAGCTGCCGCGCGTGCTGCACTATGACGGCACGCCCATCACCGCGCGTTTCATTGCGGGCGCAATTGCCAAACGCATGGAAGCGCAGACCAAAAAACACGTGGAGGCAGCATGACCTACATCGCAAAACCCCGTCTGCACCACCCCACGCTGCACACCAACAAGGTCGGCTACACCCGGCGCGACTACGAGGGCCGCATCTCCACGTTATGCGCCGGCTGCGGCCACGATTCCATCTCCGCAGCCATCATCCAGGCCTGCTGGGAGTTGGACATTGAGCCGCACCGCGTGGCCAAGCTCTCGGGCATTGGCTGCAGTTCCAAGACGCCGGATTATTTTCTGGGCGCCTCGCACGGCTTCAACACCGTGCACGGCCGCATGCCCTCGGTGCTGACGGGCGCCAACCTGGCCAACCGCGATTTGCTGTACCTGGGCGTGTCGGGCGATGGCGACTCGGCCTCCATTGGTCTGGGCCAGTTTGCCAACGCCATGCGGCGCGGCGTGCGCATGGCCTATATCGTGGAAAACAACGGCGTCTATGGCCTCACCAAAGGCCAGTTCTCGGCCACGGCGGATCGCGGGTCGAAAAGCAAAAAGGGCGTGGTCAACAGCGACAGCCCGGTGGACCTGGTGGGCCTGGCGCTGCAACTCGGTGCCACCTACGTGGCGCGCAGCTTCAGCGGCGACAAGGCGCAGCTGGTGCCGCTGATTAAGGGCGCCATCGCCCACGGCGGTGCGGCCTTTATCGACATCATCAGCCCCTGCGTCACCTTCAACAACCACGGCGGCAGCACCAAGAGCTACGACTATGTGCGCCAGCACAACGAGGCGGTCAGCCGCATCGACTTCATGGTGCCGGGTGAGGAGATCACCACCAGCTATGCCCCGGGCGAAGTGGTGGATGTGGCGCAGCACGACGGCAGCATCCTGCGCCTGCGCAAGCTGCACGCCGAGTACGACCCCATAGACCGCAACGTGGCCATGAACTACCTGCAACAGCATGCGGCGCGCGGCGAAGTGGTCACCGGGCTGCTGTACATGGACCCACTGGCCACCGACCTGCACACCGCACTGAATACCAGCGCGCACCCGCTCAACACCTTCAATGCGCCGCAACTCTGTCCGGGCAACAAGGCCTTGGAAAAAATCAACGCCGCGCTACGATAAGTTCTTCCCGCCCATCCGTCTCACGCCCGCACAGGAGGCCGCCATGCCCGAACGTACCGTCTTTCAGTCGATGTCGCAACGCCATGTCATCAGCCTGGGACCGAATGCCAATCTCTATGAGGCAGCCTGTGTGATGACGCGTGCCAACTGCGGCAGCGTGCTCATCATCGACACCAGCAACACCTTGCTGGGCATCGTCACCGAACGCGATCTGATGACACGCGTCATGGCCAAGGGCTTGGACCCGTCCAGCACGCACTGCTCCACCGTGATGACGCGCAGCCCGCGCACCGTGCCACCGGAGACCAAGGTGGCCGACGCCGTGCTGCTCATGATCGAGCGTGGCTTTCGCAATCTGCCGGTGATCACCGCCGAGGGCAAGATTCTGGGCGTGTTCTCGGCACGCGATGCGCTGCCGCGCGAGCTCAATGCGGCAGCCAGTCTGGCCGAGTTCAATGAACAGGTGAACGACGCGCTGGGCTGATAGACCGTATAAAGCCGACGCGCCAGGGTTGGCAATTTCACCTCCGTGGTGGATTGCCAGGGTCAGGAATAGGCCTGGACTTTCACGTCCCTGCTTCTTTAGCGCCAGGACTTTTCACCATGCGTCAAGCCGGACGCCAGCAAGGCAACAATATCGCTGGACTAATCGTTCACCTTACCCGAACTGGTAGTTGCCCATGTCGACCGCCATCACGTGGTCGACAAAGATGCGCTCACCGCGGTCGGCACCGGCAGCACCGGCCACCACCATCAGCGGAATCAGGTGGTCTTCCTGTGGATGGGCCAGGCGGGCACCGGGTGCCTGCGTCCAGTCCACCAGCAGCTGGTTGCGCACGCTGGCATCGGGCTGGGTGACGGCATCGTTGAGGTAGCGCTCGAAGGCGGCGGCCACCGGTGTGGAGGCCGGGTTACCAAAGCCGCGCATGTTGTGGTAGGTCAGACCGCTGCCCAGAATCAGCACGCCTTCATCCCGCAGGGGTGCCAGCATCTGGCCCACGCGGATGTGTTCGGCAGCGTCGTAGCCGGATTTCATGGACAGCAGCACGATGGGCACATCGGCCTGCGGAAACATCAGGCCCAGCGGCACAAAGGTGCCGTGGTCAAAACCGCGTGCCGCGTCTTGCTTGCAGGCAATGCCGCCGGTAGCCAGTAGCGCGGTCACGCGGGCAGCCAGCTCGGGCGAGCCGGGTGCCGGGTATTGCAAACTGTAGGTGTGCTGGGGAAAGCCGTAATAGTCGTAGTCCATGGGCGGCTTCAGCGCCGTGGAGACGCTGAACTGTGTGGCCTCCCAATGCCCGGTAATGACCAGCACCGCCTTGGGCCTGGCAGGCAAGCGCTTGGGCAGCGCGCCGAACTCTGCAGCGGTCTTGGCAAACATTTCGCGCATGCCGTCGACAAACGGCCAGGGCCCGCCGCCGTGGGACACAAACATCGTGGGGAATCGGTTGCTGGACATGGACAGGCCTTTCTGTTGCTTGCAGCAATTATGCGTGTCTCCTGCGCGGCTTCGGTGCGCACCAGAACACATCGGGCCCTGTATGCTCAAACGCCCTGCACCACCATCCCTCCATGCTCTCCCGCCCTGCCCGCATCCTGCCGTTTCTGTTTGTCGTGCTCTGGTCCACCGGCTTTATCGGTGCGCGACTGGGCCTGCCGCACATCCAGCCGCTGACGTTTTTGCTGATCCGCTATGTGGCGGTGCTGTGCTGCATGCTACCGATTGCACTGCTGAGTCGCGCGCCCTGGCCACAAACGGCGCGGCAGTGGCTGCACATCGGCGTAGCCGGTCTGCTGGTGCATGGCCTCTACCTGGGCGGGGTGTTTGTGGCCATCTCGCTGGGTCTGCCGGCCGGTGTGGCCAGTCTGGTGGTGGGGGTGCAGCCCCTGCTCACGGCGATTGGTGCCGGCTTCTTCCTGGGCGCGCGCGTCAGCACGCGCCAATGGACCGGGCTGCTGCTGGGCCTGGCGGGCGTGGCCCTGGTGTTGTCGGGCAAGCTGGGGCTGGAGTTTGGTGCCCGCGCGCTGGTGCCGGCCGTGGTGGCGCTGCTGGCCATTACCGCCGGCACGCTGTACCAGAAGAAGTTCTGTCCTGCGTTTGACTGGCGCACCGGCGCGGTGGCGCAGTTTCTGCCCACTGCCGTGCTCACCGGTGTGGCAGCGGCGCTGACCGAGAACTTCCGCATCGCGTGGACCGGTGAACTCTTTTTTGCGCTGGGCTGGCTGGTGCTGGTCTTGTCCATAGGCGCAGTCAGCCTGTTGAACTGGCTGATACGGCACAGCAACGCGGTCAATGTGGCCAGCCTGTTTTATCTGGTGCCGCCCTGCACCGCCCTGTTTGCCTGGCTGCTGTTTGACAACACGCTGTCGGGGCTGGCCCTGTTCGGCATGGCCCTGACAGTCTGGGGGGTGTACCTGGCACGCCGGTAGCAACAGACGGTGGGCAATGGCCCTGGCTCCTAAGTGACATAGGTCAAGCGTCCGAGGTGCCGAATGGCTATGATCCGGCCAACCACCACTTACATCCCCAGGAGTTTTGCATGACTATTCTTGTTGCCTATGTACCCCGTCCCGAAGGCCAGACCGCCCTTGAAAAAGGCATTGAACTGGCCAAGGAAAACCATGAAAACCTGATCGTGGTGAACGCCACGCCGGGTGGCACGGGCGATGACCCCTCACGCGCCGATGCGCAGGATGTGGAACGCGTGGAGCAGCTGATTTCGGTCTCCGGCATCAAGGCCGAGTTCAAGCAGTTTGTGCGCGGCAAGAATGCTGTGGAAGAGCTGGAAGACATGGTGGCAACCCACAATGTGTCCATGCTGGTGATCGGCCTGCGCAAGCGCACCGCCGTGGGCAAGCTGATCATGGGCAGCATGGCGCAGGAAATCCTGATGACCATCTCCTGCCCTATCCTGGCCGTCAAGGCCGGCTAAGCCAGACCGTGGGGCCTAGCCCCACTGCATGCAGCGCATGCTGATGGTTCCGTTCTGGAACCCTTCAAAGGTGAACACCGGCTTTTCCGCAAAGCCGGCTGCTCCCAGCGCGTAGAGCAGCGGCCAGTAGTGGTCCGGCGTCGGCACGGCGACCGCGTGGCTCATATCCAGACTTTTGTAATCCATCAAGGCCTCCAGCGCACCGGCGTGCAGTGCCCGCTTGACCGCGTCGTCATAGGCCTGGGCCCAGGCCTTGCTGGCCGTGGGCAGCAGGGCATCGGAGTTTTCGGTGGCGCGCAGGTTGTGCACCACATTGCCACTGCCGGCAATCAGCACCCCCTTGTCGCGCAGCGACGCCAGTTCGCGCCCGATGCCGAAATGGGTTTTGCCGCCCTGGGAAAAATCAATCGAGACCTGAAACACCGGCACATCGGCCTGCGGGTACATGTGGTGTAGCACGGTCCAGGCGCCATGGTCCAGTCCCCAGGCCTGGCTGGGCACGGCACCCACGCCGCGCAGCGCCGCCACGGCCTGTTGCGCAAACACCGGCGAGCCTTTGGCCGGGTACTGCATGGCGTTGAGCTCCTGCGGAAAGCCGCCGAAATCGTGGATGGTTTCCGGCCGGCTGACCACCGCCACCGCGGTAGAGCCCGGCGTGAGCCAGTGCGCCGACACCATCAGAATGGCGCGCGGCTTGCCGATGGTGCTGCCCCATTGGCGCAGGCGCTGGGTGAAGGCATTGTCCTGCAGCGCATTCATGGGGCTGCCATGGCCGATGAAAATGCTGGGCATTCTGCGCACCGGCGCATCCTGTGCCGCAGCGGCCTGCTCCAGCAGCGACAGCAGGCCTTGCAGACCGGTGCCGGCAGCCAGATAGCGCAGCAGGCTGCGGCGTGTGGCGGGATGGGGGGTGGGCATGGTCAGGCTCCTCTCAGGCCGCGGCCCGGCGTGTACGTGATTTGGCAGAGCCGCCGCCCACCCGCAGGCTGAGTGCACCGGCCTTGCGCGGCCCTTCTTCCCGCAGCATATCGGCCTTGTTACCCGAGCACATGGCGCGCAGCGCATCGGCCCGCGCATACAGGGGCGCAGTGTCACCGATCTTGGCGCTGTAGCGCTCGATCACCATCAGGGCCGACTCCACCAGCTTGCTGTTGAGGGTTTCCTCACCGCGCAAAATCAGCTCATCCACGGCCGCCGTCGGATTGCCACGCAGGCTGAGCGACATCGCATACTCGGCGTATTTCAGCACCTTGGCGCTGGCTGTGCGCACATGTTCCGCATATTCCGGATGGGCCTTGGCCGCACCACAGAGCAATTCGCTCATGGCCCGGCTGGAGCTGAAACGCAAGGCCAGCGTGTCCACCACTTCATACACTTCTTCCAGCTGGATGGCCCGCTTGGCCAACTGTGCCAGCAAGGCCAGCAGGTTGGTGGCCGACTCAAAATCAAAGTCTGGCTGGCGCACCGCCTGGGTCATTTCGCGGATATCGTGCAGGGCCTGCGCAATCTTGTGGTGCAACAGCAGGCTGAGGGTGTCCACCACCCTGGAAAGGCGGCGGATGCGCTGCACCTCCGGGCTTTTCTGCATCAGCCGGTCGAAGTCCTGGGCGCAGCGCTGCAGCGCCTTGTGGTCGCCCCGCTCAAACTGCACAAAGGCCATCAGCACCAGCGACTGGCAGTCAAATATCTTGGAGTCCAGGCCGCGCAGGCAGGTGCGCCGCAGAATGCTTTCGGCCTCCTGCAGGTGGCCGGCGTAAAACGACATCATGCCCAGGCTTTGCAGCCGCCCCACCGAAGCGGGCGTGAGCTGGCAGGCCATTTTGTAGGTGGACAGTGCGTCTTCAAATTTGCCCAGCTCAAACTGGGCGCGGCCCATCACATCGTAGGCATCGGTGTAGTTGGGGTCTTCGGCAATCAGGTTGGCCAGCGTGCTGACCGCAGCCTGCACCTGGCCACCATCGAGCATGGAACGCGCCACGCCAAGCTTGGCCCAGGGCAGGGTCTTGGCCTTGATCACCGCCTCGTACAGCGTCTTGGCATCACCGGGCCGGTCTACGCGCAACAGCAGCTCGGCGCCAATGCGGGCCGCATACAGCCAGAACTGCCCCTTGCTTTTAAAGCGCTCCATGCACAGGCCCGCGGCACGCTCAAACTCGCCGGCTTCAATGGCGCTGAAGATGTCCTGCAGCACCAGCTTGCGCGCCCGCGCCTGATGCAGGCGCTCGCCCAACTGCGAGGGCTTGTGGGGCTTGAGCAGGTAGCCGTCCAGCGCCGACTCGGCCGCTTCGGCCACCTTGGCATAGGTGGCCTCGCCGGTGATCATGACAAAGACCGTGGAGAAGGGCAGCAGTTGGTTGCGCCGCAGGTCGTTGAGCAGATCCTGACCGGAGGCGCTTTCATCGGGGAAGTGCAGCTCGCACAGGACAAAATCAAAGTCCAGGTGCTCCAGATGCCGGCGCGCGTCGACAATGCGCCCGCACTGCATCACGTTGCGCACGCCGAAGTCGCGCATCTGCGACACCAGCAGCGAACGCATCGCAGGATTGCCCTCGATCACAAGGGCCCGTGCATTTGAAAAGTCATCCACGATCAGCGCCATACCCAAAGCGTAACACCG
>CANBTQ010000025.1 GCA_947372425.1 Comamonadaceae bacterium
TACCGTGCCGCCGTGCACATTGCCGGAGAAGTTGGCCATGTCCGGGGTCATGAGCACGGTCATGGTCAGCGCATGGGCCGGCAGATTCATGGCCTGGGCCTCCCGCCCGGGGCCGGTTCAATCGAGGTGCACATCGGCCTGCTTGACCACCTGGGCCCAGCGGCTGCGTTCACGCGCGAACATCTGGTTTTGCTCGGCCGGGGTCATGGTCACCACCTCGGCGCCCTGCGCCGTCAGGCGGCTGCGGATTTCGGGGCTGCGGATCACCTTGATCAACTCCAGATTGAGGCGCTGCAGCACGGCAGCCGGTGTGCCCGCCGGCGCCACCACGCCCTGCCAGGTGCCCGACTCAAAGCCCGGCATGCCCTGCTCGGCCAGCGTGGGCATTTGCGCTGCCAGCGGCATGCGTGTGCCCTTGGAGATGCCGATGACCTTGAGCTTGCCGCTTTGCACATGCGGCAGCGTGGCCAGCATGCCGTTCATCACGATCTGGGTCTGGCCGGCCATGGTGTCGGCCACGGCCTGGATGCCGCCCTTGTAGGGGATGTAGTTCCAGCGCGCGCCGGTGGCCAGGGCCACGGCCACGCCGGCCAGGTGGGGCGCACTGCCCATGGCGGTGACGGCAAAGTTCAGCTCGGTCTTCTTGGACAGGGCCACCAGCTCCTGCAGGTTGTTGGCCGGCACGGCGGCGTTCACCACCAGCATGTGCGGCGAATAGGCCAGCATGGTGACGCCCTGCAGGTCCTTGGACGGATCAAACGGCAGTTTGGTGTAGACCGAGGGGCTGATGGCCAGGGCGCCCACGTCGCACAAGAGCACGGTGTAGCCATCGGGGCTGGCCTTGGCCACGATGTCGGCACCGATGTTGCCGTTGGCACCGGCCCGGTTGTCGATCAGGACGGGCTGCTTGAGCGCCTCCGACAGGGGCTGGCTGATCAGGCGCGCGATGATGTCCGAGGAGCCGCCCGGTGGGTAGGGCACGACGATGCGCAGGGGCTTGGCCGGCCAGGCGGCGGTTTGTGCGGCCAGCGGATCCAGCAGGCACAGGCCGGCCAGCATGGTGAGCAAAAGCCCGGCGAAACGCCATTGGGTTGCTTGGTGCATGGTGGGTTCCCGGGGTTTACTCTTCAACCAGCACGGCTTCGGCCAGCTTGTGCGGCCGGCCTGGCTTGCGCACGAAGGACACCATCTGCCAGACGATGAAGACGGCGATCAGGGCCAGCAGCGTGCCGCTGATGGGGCGGGTGAGGAAGGAGCTGAAGTCGCCGCGGCTGATCAGCAGCTGGCGGCGGAAATATTCCTCCAGCATGGGGCCCAGGATGAAGCCCAGCATCAGGGGCGCAGCATCCAGCCCCAGGCGCATGAACATGTAGCCGATGAAGCCGAAGGTGGCGGTGATGTAGATGTCATCCAGGTTGTTGTTGATGCTGAAGGTGCCTATGCAGCAGAAGAACAGGATGGAGGGAAACAGCACGGCAAACGGAATCTTGAACACCGACAGCCAGTAGCGCACCAGCGGCACATTCAGCACCACCAGAAAGCAGTTGCCTATCCACATGCTGGCCACCAGGCCCCAGAACAGGTCCGGGTGCTGGGCAATCATGTTGGGGCCGGGCTGTATGCCCTTGACGATGAAGGCCGCCATCATCAGGGCCATCACGGCGTTCTCGGGAATGCCGATGGCCATCAGCGGGATGAAGCTGGTGCGGGCGGCGGCCTCGTCGGCAGCGGCCTGACCGGCCACGCCTTCAATCGCGCCCTGGCCGATCTCGTGCTTGTACTTGCTGAAGCGCTTGTCCACCGCGTAGGCGGCAAACTGCGCAATCGTCGGACCGCCACCGGGCAGCAGGCCCAGGGCCGAACCGATCACGCTGCCGCGCAGCGCGCTGGGAATGATGCGCTTGAACTCGGGCCAGGTGGGTATGAGGTTGATCTTGCCGTTGAAGGGCGTGTGGTTCATGCCGCTGTCCAGGTTCTTCACGATCTCGGCAATGCCGAAGCAGCCCAGGGCCACGCTGACCAGGCCGATGCCGTCCGACAGAAACGGCAGGCCCATGGTGAAGCGCTCCACGCCGCTGTTCACATCGGTGCCGACCTGGCCCAGCAGCACGCCGACCAGGGTCATGGACAGGCCGTTGAGCATGCTGCCGGTGGTGACAAAGCTGACGCAGACAAAGCCCAGCAGCATCAGGGCGCAGTAGTCGGCCGGGCCGAACAGCAGGGCCACTTCACCCAGAGCGGGGGCCAGGGTGGCCAGCACCACAATCGCCACGGTGCCGCCAATGAAGCTGGAGATGCCGGCGGTGAACAGCGCCAGCCCGGTCTTGCCCTTGAGCGTCATCTGGTAGCCGTCAATGCAGGCCACGATGCTGCTGGCATGCGGGATCTTCATGGTGATGGCACTGACGCTGTCGCCATATTGCGCACCGTAGTAAATGCCGGCCAGCATGATGAGCGCGCCCTCGGTGGGGATGGAGTAGGTCAGCGGCAGCAGCAGGCTGATGGTGGACAGCGGGCCCAGGCCCGGCAGCAGGCCGACCAGGGTGCCCACCATGCAACCGAGTGCGCAGTAAAGCAGGTTTTGCAGCGTCAGGGCGTGCTCGAACCCGAACGAGAGGTTGTGAAAGAGTTCCATCAGATGAGCGGCAGGTTCAGGCCGAGTAGGGTTTTGAACAGGAGCGCGACCACCAGCAGGCCGGCCGTGACTTTGAGGTTGCGCAGCACCGAGTAGGGGGTGTTGCCGGCCAGCGCGGTGAAGAACACCAGGAAGACGATGCCGGCAGTCATGTTGATGTGCTGCGAGATCAGCACCACGCCGCACAGGCTGAGCAGAATGATGCCGATGTTCTTGACCTTGGCGTCCAGCGGCACCGGGTCGATGTAGTGCGACTGCACCAGGGTCACCAGGCCCAGCAGAAACAGCATGCCGCTGACGATGATCGGGAACAGGCCGGGGCCGGAGCGGCTGAAGGCGCCGACCGCGTAGCGGGTGGCCGTCAGGCCGAACAGCGCCGCGATGGCCATGAGAAACAGCCCCCGGACGAAATTGAGATTGTTGAGGTGCTTCATGTGCGGGAGTCTTCCATGGCTTGTCTTCCTTCGTTGCTATTTTTTGGCAGGGTGCTGGCTGCGCGGGCTCAGGGCGCCGGTGCGGCCGACAGCAGGCGGCCTTCGGCGAAGAAGGCCTGCAGATTGTCAAACACGCGGTCGGCCATGGCCTGGCGGGTCTCGCGGGTGGCACTGGCAATGTGCGGCAGCAGCACCACATTGTCCAGCTGCATCAGGGCCTGGGGCACATGGGGTTCGTCGGCAAATACATCGAGTCCGGCGCCGGCAATGCGCTGCGTCTGCAGCGCGGCGATGAGGGCGGTCTCATCCACCACCGAGCCGCGGGCCACGTTGATGAGAAAGCCGTCCGGGCCCAGGGCGTCCAGCACGGCGCTGTTGACCAGGTGGCGGGTGCCGGCCCCGCCGGCCGTGATCACCACCAGAAAATCGGCCCAGCGCGCCAGCTCCGTCAGCGCGGGCTCGTGCTGCCATGGCAGGCCGCTCAGGGGGGTGCGCGTGTGGTAGCGCACGTCCATCTCAAAGCCCTGCGATCGCTTGGCAATGGTGCGGCCTATGCGCCCCATGCCGACCATGCCCAGGCGCGCACCGCTGACCTTGCGCCCCAGCGGAAAGACGCTTTGCGGCCAGCGGCCGGCGCGCACAAAGCGGTCGGCGGCACCCATGCCGCGCGCCACGTCGATCAGCAGGCCAAAGGCAATGTCGGCGACGCAGTCGTTGAGCACATCCGGCGTGTAGCCCACCGCAATGCCGCGGGCCTGGGCGTGGGCCACGTCCATCTTGTCCAGGCCGACACCAAAGCTGGAGATCACCTTCAGCTGGGGCAGGCGCTCCACCAGCGCACTGCTGACACCAACGGCGGCAGAGGTCACCAGGGCGGTGAAGCGCCCGGCGTGGTCGGCCAGAAATTGCGCGGGGTCTGCTTCGTCCGCCAGGGTGGTGAGGGCATAGGTCTGGCCAAGCCGGGCCAGCAGGGCCGGCGGCAGCTTGCCAACGTTGAGAAGTGCAATGGTCATGTGGGTATGGGGTGGCAGTGGGCGCTTCAGTCGACGGTGATGCCGCGCTCTTTGATGATCTTGGCATAGCGCTTGCGGTCGGTCTCAATCATCTGCGCAAACTCGGTGGGGGTGGTGCTGCGGGGGATGCCCCCCAGATCCACCACGCGGGCTTTGACTTCCGGGTTGTCCATCACCTCGCGCAGGTCGGCGGCAATCTTGTCGACGATGGGGCCGGGGGTGCCGGCCGGGGCCAGCACGCCGATCCAGCTGATGGAGTTGAAGCCCGGCGCCACGGTTTCGGCCAGGGTGGGCACATCCGGCAGGGCGCTGACGCGCTGGCTGCTGGTGACGGCCAGGGCGCGCAGCTTGCCGCCCTTGATGTGGCCCATGGCCTCGAGCACGGTCATGAACGAGAGCTGCACCGTGCCCCCCAGCAGGTCGGCCACGGCCGGGCCGCCGCCACGGTAGGGCACGTGCAGCACAAAGGTGCCGGTGCTGTCCTTGAACATTTCGGCCGCCAGGTGGGGTGCGCCACCGGCACCCGAGCTGCTGTAGTTCATTTTGCCGGGCTGGCTTTTGGCCAGGGCCACAAACTCCTTGGCCGTCCTGGCCGGCACGGCCGGATTGACCATCATGGCCAGCGGCAGTTCGGCCACCAGCGAGATGGGCGCAAAGGCCTTGTTCGGGTCGTAGGGCAGCTTGGCGTAGAGCGAAGGGTTGATGGACTGGGTGCCGATGTTGCCCATCAGAAGGGTGTAGCCATCGGGCTTGGCCTTGGAGACAAAGTCGGCACCGATCTGGCCGGAGGCGCCGCCCTTGTTTTCAATCAGCACCGGCTGACCCCAGCGCGCGCTGAGGCGCTGCGCCACGATGCGCGCGCCGGTGTCGGTGCCACCGCCAGGCGGAAAGGGCACCACCAGGGTCACCGGCCGGCCGGGATAGGCAGTTTGCGCCATGGCGGAAAGGGCAAGGGCCAGCAGGCCTGCGGCAACGACAAAGGGTTTCATGGGGGGCTCCGGTGGGGGGCAAATCAGGCCTGGTGTTTCAGACTGGGTGTCTTAAGCCTGGGTATAGGCGGTCTTGACCGTGGTGTAGAACTCGGCCGCGTAGCGCCCCTGTTCGCGCGGGCCATAGCTGGAGCCCTTGCGGCCGCCAAAGGGCACGTGGTAGTCCACCCCGGCGGTGGGCAGGTTGACCATCACCATGCCGGCCTGGGCGTGGCGCTTGAAGTGGGTGGCATGCTTGAGCGAGGTGGTGGCAATGCCGCTGGCCAGTCCGAAGGGCGTGTCATTGGCCGTGGCCAGCGCTTCGTCGTAGTCGCGCACGCGCAGCACACTCAGCACCGGGCCGAAGATTTCTTCGCGGTTGATGCGCATGGCGGCGGTGGTCTCGGTGAACAGTGCCGGTGCCAGGTAGAAGCCGGGTGCGCCATCGGCGTTGCGGGCCATGGCCTGGCCGCCGGCGGCCAGGGTGGCGCCCTCGGCCTGGCCGATGGCAATGTATTCCAGATCCTGCGCCAGCTGCTTCTCGTCCACCACGGGGCCGATGTCGGTGCCCTTCTTGCGGGCGTCGTCCACGGTCAGGGTCTTCATTCTGGCCACCATGGCGGCCACGAAGCGGTCGTGGATGCCTTCGGTGACGATGACACGCGAGGAGGCGGTGCAGCGCTGGCCGGTGGAGAAGAAGCCGCTGTTGAGCGCACTGTTCACGGCCACATCCAGGTCGGCATCGTCCAGCACCACGAACGGGTTCTTGCCACCCATTTCGAGCTGGAACTTGGCCATGCGGGCCAGGCAGGCCGCCGCCACTTTCTGGCCGGTGCCGACCGAGCCGGTGAAGCTGATGGCGTCCACGCGCGGGTCGTCCAGCAGCACGGCACCGACTTCGGAGCCGCGCCCCATCACCAGATTGAACACGCCCTTGGGCAGGCCGGCGCGCAGCAGAATGTCGGCCAGGGCCCAGGCCGAGCCGGGCACCAGGTCGGCCGGCTTCATCACCACCGTGTTGCCAAAGGCCAGGGCCGGTGCCAGCTTCCAGGCCGGAATGGCAATCGGAAAGTTCCAGGGCGTAATCAGGCCGACCACGCCGACCGCTTCGCGGGTGACTTCCACGCCCACGCCGGGGCGCACGGACGGGATCACCTCGCCGCCCGCACGCAGGGCTTCGCCGGCAAAGAACTTGAAGATGTTGCCGGCACGGGCCACTTCGCCAATGGCTTCGGGCAGGGTCTTGCCCTCTTCGCGGGCCAGCAGGTCGCCCAGCTCGTTGCGGCGTGCCAGGATTTCGGTGCCGGCGGCATCCAGCACATCAAAGCGCTGCTGCGGTGTGCTGTGCGACCAGCTGCCAAAGGCGGCACGGGCAGCGCCCACGGCATCACGCGCCTGGGCTGCATCGGCCTGGGCGTATTCACCCACCAGGTCACGCGTGTCGGACGGGTTGATGTTGCGGGACGCGCGGGCACCTTCCACCCATTCGCCATTGATCAGATTCTTGAACATTGCTTCTTTCGGTTGATTGCGTTCAGCGCAGCATGCACGGGCGCTTGGGGTCAAACTTCCAGCCGGGGATGAGGTACTGCATGGCCATGGCATCGTCGCGCGCGCCCAGGCCGTGTTGCAGGTACAGCTGGTGTGCCGCCTCCACCTTGACCATGTCGAGCTCCACACCCAGGCCCGGCTGGCTCGGCACCTGCACATGGCCGCCCACGATTTGCAGCGGCTCCTTGGTCAGGCCCTGGCCGTCCTGCCAGATCCAGTGCGTGTCAATCGCCGTCACCTTGCCCGGTGCGGCAGCCGCCACCTGGGTGAACATGGCCAGCGACACGTCAAAGTGGTTGTTGGAGTGCGAGCCCCAGGTCAGGCCCCAGTCACGGCAGGTCTGCGCCACGCGCACCGAGCCGGCCATGGTCCAGAAGTGCGGGTCGGCCAGCGGAATGTCCACGCTCTGCAGCGAGAGCGAGTGCACCATCTGGCGCCAGTCGGTGGCCACCATGTTGGTGGCGGTGGGCAGGCCGGTCTCGCGGCGGAATTCGGCCATCACCTCGCGCCCGCTAAAGCCCTCTTCGGCGCCACAGGGATCTTCGGCATAGGCCACGATGCCGCGCGTGTCGCGCATCAGGCGCACCGCGTCCTTCAGCAGCCAGCCGCCATTGGGGTCCAGGGTGACGCGGGCCTTGGGGAAGCGGGCGTGCAGGGCGGTGACGGCTTCCACTTCGGCCTCACCGGCGAGCACGCCGCCCTTGAGCTTGAAGTCGTTGAAGCCGTACTTCTCGTAGGCGGCTTCGGCCAGGCGCACCACGGCAGCGGTGTCCATGGCTTTCTCGTTGCGCAGGCGAAACCAGGCATCGCTGGCCTCGGCCTCCACCCGGTAGGGCAGATCGGTCTGGCGGCGGTCACCCACGTAAAACAGATAGCCCAGCATCTCCACCGCGCTGCGCTGCTGGCCTTCGCCCAGCAGTGCGGCCACCGGCACCTGGAGGTGCTGGCCGAGCAGATCGAGCAGGGCCGATTCCACCGCCGTCAGGGCGTGGATGGTGGTGCGCAAGTCAAAGGTCTGCAGGCCGCGCCCGCCCACGTCGCGGTCGGCAAAGCGCACGCGCATGGTGTTGAGCACCGCCTGCACATTGCCAATGGACTGGCCCACCACCAGCTCGGCGGCCTCTTCCAGCGTGGCGCGGATTTTTTCGCCCCCCGGCACTTCGCCCACACCGGTGCGTCCGGCGCTGTCCGTCAGGATCAGCAGGTTGCGGGTGAAGAATGCGCCGTGTGCGCCCGACAGGTTCATGAGCATGCTGTCATGACCTGCCACGGGGATGGCGCGCAGTTGGGTGATAACCGGTGCGTTCATTGCGCGTGTTTCCTTAATCGGCTTCAATCTTTCCGACCTCGATCACCTTCTTCCAGCGCGCGAATTCGGCAGCCTGGTAGGCGGTGAACTGTTCGGGGGTGTTGCCCACGATTTCAAAGCCCAGCTCCAGCAGCTTGGGTTTGACGGCGGGGTCATTCAGCGCCGCCACGATGGCGGCGTTCAGCTTGGCCTTGACGTCTGCCGCAATGCCCTTGGGCGCCGCAAAGGCCTGCCAGGAGTACACCGTGGCGCCCTTGATGCCGGACTCTTCCAGGGTGGGCACATCGGGCAGCAGCGGCGAGCGCTTGCTACTGGTCACCGCCAGCGCGCGCAGCTTGCCGGCCTTGATGTTGGACAGCCCGGTGTTGATGTTCATGAAGGTGGCGGCCACCTGGCCGCCCAGCAGATCGGTCATGGCCGGCGCGCCGCCCTTGTAGGGGATGTGCAGGCCGGTGGTGCCGGTGGTCTGCCAGAACAGTTCGGCCGTCAGGTGGTCGCTGGTGCCATTGCCGGCCGAGGCAAAGGTGAGCTTGCCCGGGTTGGCCTTTTCATAGGCAATGACGTCGGCCACCGTCTTGTAGGGCGAGTTGGCCGGCACGGCCAGCACATTGGGCGCCTGCACCGCCACGGTGATGTAGTCAAAGTCTTTCAACGGGTCGTAGCCCAGGCCCTTCATCAGGTGCGGGCCAATGACCAGCGGTCCCAGCGAGGTCACCAGCAGGGTCTGGCCATCGGGCGCGGCCCGCTTGGCCAGCGTGGCGCCCACCGTGCCGCCGGCACCGGCGCGGTTGTCGACCAGAAAGGCCTGGCCGAACTTTTCCTGCAGCTTGGCACCCACGGTGCGGGCGATCAGGTCGGTCGAGCCCCCCGGGGGAAAGGGCACGATCATCGACACCTGCTTGTCAGGCCAGGCAAAGGCCGTGGCCGTGGCCAGCGTGGCCACGAGGGTGCAAATCAGTTTCTTCATGTCAGGTCTCCGGGTGGGCGGTGTCGCGCGCGGGTGCAACTCAAAGGGCCTGGGAACCCAGGGTCTGGATCAGGGCCGCCAGCTCTTCCATCTCGGTCGGCTTGAGGTCGGTGAGCGGTGCGCGCACCGGGCCGGCATCGTGGCCGACCAGCTTGGCACCGGCCTTGACGATGCTGACGGCGTAGCCCTGCTGCCGGTTGCGGATCTTCAGGTAGGGCATGAAGAAGTCGCGCAGCAGGCGGTGCTGGGTGGCCATGTCGTCGCGGGCCACCGCGTGGTAGAAGTCCATCGCCGTCTTGGGGATGAAGTTGAAGACGGCCGAGGAGTACACCGGGGTACCCAGCGCCTTGTAGGCCGCGGCAAACACTTCCGCCGTGGGCAGGCCGCCCAGGTAGGAGAAGCGGTCGCCCATCTTCAGGTGGATGGACGACATCAGTTCGATGTCACCAATGCCGTCCTTGAAGCCGATCAGGTTGGGGCAGCGGTCGGCCAGAATGGCCAGCGAGTCGGGCGTGAGTTTGCAGACGTTGCGGTTGTAGATGATGACGCCGAACTGCACGCTCTTGCACACCTCTTCCACGTGGCGGATCAGGCCTTCCTGGCTGGCTTCTGTCAGGTAATGGGGCAGCAGCAGAATGCCGTGGGCACCCTGGCGTTCGGCTTCCTGGGCGCACTGGATGGCAAAGCGGGTGGGGCCGCCGGCGCCGGCAATGATGGGCACCTTGCCCTTGCAGGTCTGCACCGCGGTCTGGATGATTTCCGGGTATTCCTCGGCCGTCAGCGAGAAGAACTCGCCGGTGCCACCCGCCGCAAACAGGGCACTGGCGCCGTAGGGGGCCAGCCATTCCAGGCGCTCGGCATAAGCCTTGGCGTTGAAATCGCCCTGGGCATCAAAGTCGGTCAGGGGGAAGGACAACAGGCCCTGGGACATGATGGATTTGAGGTCTTGCGGATTCATCGGATTCCTTGTGTTTGAAGCGGGTGAAAGCAAATGGTATCGCTACCAAAACTGCAGGAATGGTAACGATACCAATTTCACCCGTCAAGGAATTCGCGCTAGGTGTTTTCCCTAGTCAGGTACTGTCGCGCTCGACGATCGAGAAGCCCACATCGACGATGCCGGGCTCTACCGTGCGCCCTTCGGCCCGGTCAATCAGGAAGCCGGCGGCCTGGCGGCCGATATCCGGCCCGTTGATGCGCACCGTGCTCAAGGCTGGCGACATGTCGGCCACAAAAGGCACATCGCCAAAGCCGATGATGGCCAACTGCCCCGGCACGGCAAGGCCCCGCACCGTGGCCTCGGTCATCACGCCCAGGGCCAGCAGGTCGGAGCTGCAGAAGATCGCATCCACGTCCGGCGCCAGGGCCAGCACCTGCGCCAGCGCCGCCCGCCCGCTCTTGAGCGAGCGCGAGGCACCCACGTCAATGACCACCACTTCGGGCAGCCCGTTTTGGGCAGCAACCTCGGCAAACGCGGCATAACGGCGCCGTGCGCGCTCGTCTTCGGCCTTGACCATGGCAAAGCGCTTGCGCCCCTTGGCGACCAGGAAATTGCCCACGGCACGCCCGATTCCCGAGTGGGAGAAGCCAATCAGCATGTCGATGGGCGTGGGCGTCAGGTCCCAGGTTTCGACCACCGGTATGCCGGAAGCCAGCAGCTTGGTGCGGCTGGGGCCGGGCGGCAGGATGCCGGTCAGGAAGATGCCGTCCGGGCGCCGTCCGATCACCTCTTCCAGCAGCATGGCCTCGCGCTCGGCCGAGTAGCTGGACTGGCCCAGCATCAGCTGGTAGCCGGCGTCAAACAGGGTTGCGTTCAGCGCCTCGATGGTTTCCATGAACACCGAGGTGACGGTGCTGGGCACCACCGCCGCAATCAGCCGGCTGCGCGACGAGGCCAGGCCGCCGGCCATGCGGTTGGGCACGTAGCCGGTGCGCTGCACCGCGTCCTGCACCTTTTTCAGCAGCTCGGCCGACACCTGCGTGGGGGTGTTCAGGGCCCGCGAAACCGTCATGGGCGCCACCCCGGCCAGCTTGGCCACGTCCTTCACGGTAATGGCGCCACTCATGCGACGGGAACGCTTGGGGTTGTTATTTTCGGTCATGTGTGAATATAATGGTATCGCTACCAAACAGTTTGACGAATGAGTGTACATGCCACCTACAAAACGCATGATAGGAGATATCCATGTCTGACCCCGCTGAGTCCGTGGCGCGCGCGCCGCTCACCATCCGGATGCAGGAGCGCGACAACGTCGCCATCGTGGCCAACCACGGCGGCCTGCCGGCCGGCACCGTGTTGCCCGGCGGCCTGGTGTTGCGCGACAAGGTGCCGCAAGGCCACAAGGTGGCTCTGGTGGATTTCGCCCGGGACGATGCCGTGGTGCGCTATGGCATCCCGATCGGCTTTGCAGTGGAGGCCATTGCGGCCGGCAGCTGGGTGCATGAGCGCCTGCTCAAGATGCCCGACGCCCGCGGGCTGGACCAACTGCCCATTGCCACGGTCAAGCCGGCCCCCCTGCCCGCGCTGGAGGGCTACACCTTCGAGGGCTACCGCAATGCCAATGGCTCGGTGGGCACACGCAACATCCTGGCCATCACGCAGACCGTGCAGTGTGTGGCCGGTGTGACGGATTTCGCGGTGCGCCGCATCAAGAGCGAGCTGCTGCCCCTGTACCCCCATGTCGATGACGTGGTGGCGCTGGCGCACGGCTACGGCTGTGGCGTGGCCATTGACGCGCCGGATGCCGTGGTGCCGATACGCACCCTGCGCAACATCAGCCTCAACCCCAACTTTGGTGGCGAGGTGATGGTGGTGAGCCTGGGTTGCGAGAAGCTGCAACCCGAGCGCCTGCTGCCCCCCGGCAGCTTTGCCATCGTCGATGCACGCCAGCCCGAGGGCGAGGCCCTGGACGTGGTGTGCCTGCAGGACGATGCCCATGTGGGCTTTATGTCCATGGTCGAGTCCATCCTGCGCCAGGCCCGTGTGCACCTGGAGCGGCTCAATGCCCGCCGGCGCGAGACGGTGCCGGCCAGCGCGCTGGTGGTGGGCGTGCAATGCGGCGGCAGCGACGCCTTCTCCGGCGTCACCGCCAACCCGGCGGTGGGCTTTTGCACCGACCTGCTGGTGCGGGCCGGCGCCAGCGTGATGTTTTCGGAAACCACCGAGGTGCGCGACGGCATTGACCAACTGACCGCGCGCGCCAGCACACCGGCCGTGGCCGAGGCCATGATCCGCGAGATGGCCTGGTACGACGCCTACCTGCAGCGCGGCAGCGCCGACCGCAGTGCCAACACCACACCCGGCAACAAAAAGGGCGGCCTGTCCAACATTGTCGAGAAGGCCATGGGCTCCATCGTCAAGTCCGGCACTGCCGCCATCACCGGCGTGCTCGCACCCGGCGAAAAGCTCCAGACCCGGGGCCTGACCTATGCCGCCACGCCGGCCAGCGACTTCATCTGCGGCACGCTGCAACTGGCCGCAGGCATGAACCTGCATGTGTTCACCACCGGGCGCGGAACCCCCTACGGCCTGGCGGAATGCCCGGTCATCAAGGTGGCCACGCGCACCGACCTGGCGCGCCGCTGGCACGACCTGATGGATGTGAATGCCGGCAAGATTGCCGACGGCACGGCCACCATCGAAGAGACCGGCTGGGAGCTTTTCCACCTCATGCTGGAGGTGGCCAGCGGCCGCAAGAAAACCTGGGCCGAGCACTGGAAGCTGCACAACGCCCTGGTCCTGTTCAACCCCGCACCCGTGACCTGAAGGAACACGCCATGACCCACACCACCCAACAGGACCGCATCGCCTGGCTGCAGGTTTCCTCCTGCTATCTGCCACTGGCCAACCCCATCAGCGACGCCAAGGTGCTGACAGGCCGGCAAAAGCCCATGACCGAAATTGCCATGCTGTTCGTGGAAATAGCGACCACGCAAGGCCACCAGGGCCTGGGCTTCAGCTATTCCAAACGGGCCGGCGGCCCGGGCCAGTTTGCCCACGCCCGCGAAATCGCGCCGGTGCTGATCGGCGAAGACCCCAACGACATTTCCAAACTCTGGGACAAGCTGTGCTGGGCCGGCGCCTCGGTGGGACGCAGCGGCATGGCCACGCAAGCCATAGGCGCCTTTGATGTGGCCCTGTGGGATCTGAAAGCCAAACGCGCCGGCCTGTCCCTGGCCAAGCTGCTGGGCTCGCACCGGGATTCGGTGCGCTGCTACAACACCTCGGGTGGTTTTCTGCACACCCCGATCGAGCAGCTGCTGGTGAACGCATCGGCCTCCCTGGCCCAGGGCATTGGCGGCATCAAGCTCAAGGTGGGCCAGCCCGACGGGGCCATCGACATCCAGCGCGTGAGCGCCGTGCGCAAGCATCTGGGCGACGCGGTGCCCATCATGGTGGACGCCAACCAGCAATGGGACCGCCCCACCGCGCAGCGCATGTGCCGCATCTTTGAGCCCTTCAACCTGGTCTGGATCGAGGAGCCCCTGGACGCCTACGACCACGAGGGCCATGCCGCCCTGGCGCTGCAGTTTGACACCCCGATTGCCACCGGCGAAATGCTGACCAGCGCGGCCGAACACGGCGACCTGATCCGCCACCGCGCGGCCGACTACCTGATGCCCGACGGCCCGCGCGTGGGCGGCATCACGCCGTTTCTGAAGATTGCCTCCCAGGCCGCGCATGCCGGCCTGATGCTGGCACCGCACTTTGCGATGGAGCTGCATGTGCACCTGGCCGCGGCCTACCCGAGCGAGCCCTGGGTGGAACACTTTGAATGGCTGGAGCCGCTGTTCAACGAGCGCATTGCCATCCGGGATGGCCGCATGCAGGTCCCCACCCGTGCGGGCCTGGGTGTCTCGCTGAGCGAGCAGGCGCGGGGCTGGACGCGCGAGACCTTCCAGGCCGGCCAACGCCCCTGAACCGGGCCGGCAGCGCCGGCCTCAGCGGTCCTTGCTGAGCACCAGCTTGTCGTTGCGGCGCGGCTTGCCGGCACGGCCGGTCTTGGACCAGTCGTAGTCCTGGCCATCGGGCGTCTTGCCGTCCACCACGGCATCCACACCGGGCTTGCCGACGTGCTGCGGGTCTTCGGCCACCATGGTGACAAAGCGGTGGCCGGCCTCGCGCTGTTGCCTGACGATGTCGAGCGCACGGGTGAGCAGCGCCTCGTCCTGCGCGCAGGCCTGGTTGTCGGCGCTGGTCCAGTAAATTTTGAACATGCTTCATCATAAGCCGGCAAGCCGCCGGGCCCGGCGCGGGCGGCGTGGCAGAATGCGCCCCCGGCCAGCAATGGCGCAGTGCATGAAATGCCCGAGATGACCCTTTTCCCCGATGCCGCCGCATCCCCCGCAGCCACCCTGATCAGCGGCCAGACCCTGGGCCGCGAAAGCCTGCAGGCGCTGCTGGCCGCAGCCGCGCAGCCGCTGCAGTTTGAGGGCTGCGACTTCGAGGGCGCCGACCTGTCGCGCCTGGACCTGCGCGGCTGCAGCTTCCGGCACTGCGCGCTGATGGAAGCCTCGCTCTATGCCGCCGTGCTGTCCAACACCCGCTGGCAGCACTGCCGCGCCCGCCAGGCCGATCTGGAAGCGGCGGACCTGAGCGACGCGCAGTTTCTCAACTGCGATCTCAACAACACCACATGGCGGCGCGCGCGCCTGTCGTCCACCGCCTTCACAGACTGCAAGCTGACCGGCGCCAGCTTTGAAGAAGTGGCGCACCTGGGCCTGGTGTTTGCAGAAACCCTGCTGGTGGGAGCCGACCTGCGCAAGATGTCGTTTCGCAAGCTGCGGCTGAACCGGATTGACTTCTCCGAGGCCGACCTGTCGGGCTGTGACTTCCGTGACGCTGTGTTCGAAGGCGGCAGCCTGCGCAACGCGCAGCTCAAGCTGGCGCGCTTTGAAGGTGCCGATTTGCGCGAGGCCGACCTCAGTGGCTTGAAGCTGGTGGATGCGCGGCTGTTTCGCGGCGCCACCATCGCGCTGCACCAGGCCGCCGCGCTGCTGGCCGAGCTGGGGATTGCGGTCGCCTAAGCGGTGGCGCCGGCCTGCGGCTGTGCGCCCAGTGCCTTGAGGAACTGGCCCTCGGGCATGGGCAGGTAAAAGTAAAAACCCTGCAGCACATCACAGCCGCGCTGGGTCAGGAACTCGGCCTGCTCCACCGTCTCCACCCCCTCGGCCACGACCTGGAGGCCCAGGTCATGGCCAATGCCGATGATGGCCTTGACCAGGGGCGAGTCCTGGTCGGCATGGCCGATCTTGCTGACAAAGGAGCTGTCGATCTTGAGCTCGTCCACCGGGAAGCGGTGCAGGTAGGACAGCGAAGAGAAGCCGGTGCCAAAGTCATCCACGCTGATCTGCAGGCCCATCTGGCGCAGCGCCACCATGTTCTCGGACGCCAGGCCGCTGTCCGACAGCAGCACCCC
Source organism: Comamonadaceae bacterium (assembly GCA_947372425.1). Taxonomy (GTDB): domain Bacteria; phylum Pseudomonadota; class Gammaproteobacteria; order Burkholderiales; family Burkholderiaceae_C; genus Allorhodoferax. The sequence continues at coordinate 15,297 of CANBTQ010000025.1, forward strand.
CTCGGTCACCTCCAGGGTCAGCAGTGCGCCGTCCAGCCCGTACTGCTGCAGCAGCTCTGCCACCTCGATCACCAGACCCGAGCGCGCAAACTGGTTGGCCGACAGGTTGACGGCCAGGGGCACGCAGTACCCGGCGTCGCGCCAGGCCGCCAGATGCCGGCAGGCACGGCGCAGCACATAGCGGTCAATCGCCTGCATCAGGTGCGCGCGAACTTCGGCAAACACGATAAAGCCGGCCGGCCCGACCTGCCCGTGGCCGGGCCGGTTCCAGCGCAGCAGCGCCTCGGCGCTGACGATGCGCCGGGTGACGGCATCCACCTTGGGCTGGAAGTACAGCTCCAGCTCCTCGCGCTCCAGCGCGTCGCGGATGGCGGCCTCCATCGGCATGGCCTCACTGGCGCGCAAGCCCATGTCGGCGGTGTAGCACTGGTAGGCGTTGCGGCCGCTTTCCTTGGCCCGGTACATGGCGATGTCGGCGTTCTTGAGCAGGGTCTCGGCATCGAGTCCGTCGGTGGGATAGCAGCTGATGCCGATGCTGGGCGTGATGGTGAAGCTGGCACCCGAGACATCGATCGGCTCGGCCAGCGCGGCAATGATTTTGTCGGCCACCAGCAGGGCGTCCTCGCGGCGGCTGATGGCCGGCAGCAGCAGCACAAACTCGTCGCCGCCCAGCCGGCTCAGCGTGTCGGACTTGCGCAGCAGCATGGAGATGCGGTCGGCAATGCGGCACAGCACGGTATCGCCCACGTCGTGGCCCAGCGTGTCGTTGATCTGCTTGAAGTGGTCCAGGTCAATGAAGAGCACGGCAATCACCTGCTCGGTGCGCCCGGCGGCGACCAGGGCCTGGTTGAGGCGGTCGCTCAGCAGCGTGCGGTTGGCCAGGCCGGTGAGCGCATCGTGGGTGGCCATTTGCTGCATGCGCAGCTCGGACAGGCGGCGCTCGGCCACCTCGTGCTCCAGCTCCTGGGCGCGCGCCTGGAGTGCGTCGTCGCGCTCGCGCACCCGCGTGGCCATGTGCATGAAGTTGCCGGCCAGCCGGCCCAGCTCGTGGTTTTCGCGCGCATCCAGCTCCACGCTGTGCTCGCCCTTGGCCACCGCGTCGGCGGCCCGGCTCAGCTGGGCCAGCGGGGCGGCCACCTGGCGCCGGATGATCCAGGCCAGCAGCAGCAGCTCCAGCACCAGGCCGCCCATGCCGCCCAGCAGAATCACCTGCGCCGAGTCGTAGGCGCGTGATTCCAGCAAGGCCTTGGGATAGACCGTGACCAGCTGCCAGTTGGGGCCGCGGATGCGCGACAGGCCCAGAAAGTAGTCGCCGTCGGCCGACTCCGCAACCGCGGGCTGCGTGCCCCCACGCTGCGCCGCATCGACAATGCCGCCCAGCACCGGATCGTGCAGCGACTTCACGTCCAGGTTGCCGCCGGCGGCCTTGATGGCGTCCATGCGCCCGGGGTGCGCCAGCAGGCGCCCGCCGGCATCCAGGATCAGGTTGTAGGTGCCGGGCATTTGCTCGTTGACGGTGCGCTTGACCAGCTCGTCCACCGCCACGTCCTGCGACACGGTGCCGATCCAGTTTTTGCCGCGGTCGGCCGGCGTGATGGTGGACACCATGCTGATGCGGGCCTTGTCGTCAAAATAGACCTCGGTCCACAGGTTGTTGCGCAGCGGGTTCTTCGTCGGGGACGAGTTCTGCACCGGCGGGTAGTCAAAGTTGTTGGTGTTGGTGTCAGCCTCTTTGCCCCAGTTCACCGAGGGCGAATACATGATGAGGGCCACGGCCGGCAGGTCGATATAGGCTGAGTAGTAGCTTTGCGTCAGCACCGGCCCCCATTCGCGCAGCAGCCGAAAGGCCACCACCACCTGGCGCCGGACATCGGGTGTGATGGTGACGGGCGCGCGGATGTAGATGGAGGGCAGGTGCTGAAAGTCATCGCGCTCCGGGCGCACCCGGATGAGACCGTCGGGGTAGCGCACAAACCAGCTGTCGAACTCGCGCTGCGGGTCTTCCCGGCCGATCAGGGTCAGGCGCCGCAGGTATTCGTCGCGCAGGGTGGTGACGTTGTGCTGGGCCTCGACAAAGGCGATCGAGTCATGGGTGGAGCGCAGGGTGACAAAGGTCAGCAGATTGACCAGTGCGTCCTTGCGCATGCTGGCAATGCTGAACTGGTAGGCCATCAGGGTCACGGCCACGATGACCACCGCAATCACGATACCAATCTGAAACTGGATCCGGTGGGCAAGCGTGCGCGTTGCGGCCATGCGGTAAGCCTCCCCTGTAACTATTTGTTTTGTGAGCGTAACACCAAAGCCCCCGGGCTGAATCCAGATATTCCCCCACCCCGACAGGCGCACCAGACCGATGCGCACGCACCCTTCCGATGCGTCCGGCATTCAGTCGCGGTGCTCCTCGCGGCCGTCGGCATGGCGGGCAAAGCGGCCTTGTGCGGCCGGGTGCACCGGATCGTTCACCGGCCAGGGCCAGCCGCCGAACTGGCTGCGCCGGTAGTCGGCAAAGGCCTGCTGGATCTCGTCCTGGGTGTTCATGACAAAGGGGCCGTACTGCGCCACCGGCTCGGCAATCGGGCGGCCCTGCAACAGCAGCAGTTCGGCCTCGGCGTCGCCATTGACCAGCTCCAGCGCCCCGCTCGAGACTTCGATGGCATGGCCGACGGCCACGCTCTGGCCGTCCAGGCCGAGGCGCGTACCCTTGAAAAAATAGAGCTGGCGCCGCGTGCCGGCATGGCGCGCCGCCGGCAGGGTCCAGCGGGCGCCGGGCGCCAGCCTGAGGGTGAGGATGGCCACATCCGCATCGGCCTGCGCGGCCCAGGAGTCGGGCGGCGGCGGCAGGCCCTGCGGGCCGGCCAGCGCACCGGCGATGCAGCTGATCTGCGTGACACGGTCGGCCGCATCGGCATGCTGCACGCGCGGGATGTCTTCGTGCCAGAACATGGTGAAGTGCGGTTCGGCCATCTTGTTGCGCGCCGGCAGATTCAGCCAGATCTGGAACAGCTCGGCCGGGTTGGGCGCATCGGGCTTGACCAGCGGAAACATCTCGCAGTGAACAATGCCCTTGCCGGCAGTCAGCCACTGCACATCGCCACCACCGAAACGGGCGGTGGCGCCCAGCGAGTCGGAATGGTCGATCAGTCCCTTGCGCACGATGGTGACGGTTTCGAAGCCGCGGTGCGGATGCGATGGGAAACCCGGCACCGTCGTGCCGTGGTACA
>CANBTQ010000026.1 GCA_947372425.1 Comamonadaceae bacterium
GTGGCGCACGATGTTTTCCACTTCCACAATGGCGTCGTCCACCAGGATGCCGATCACCAGCGACAGCGCCAGCAGCGTCACCACATTGATGGTGAAGCCGAGCTGCTGCATGCCGATAAAGGCCGGAATGGCCGACAGCGGCAGCGCCACGGCGGACACAAAGGTGGCACGCCAGTCGCGCAAAAACAACCACACCACCAGCACGGCCAGGGCCGCGCCCTCGTACAACAGGTGCATGGAGCCGTCGTATTCCTCCTGCACCGGGGTGACGAAATCAAAGGCCTCGGTGATCTGCATGTCGGGGTGCTGCAGGCGCATTTCTTCCAAGGCCCGACGCACACCGGCGCCCACTTCGACCTCGCTGGCGCCCTTGCTGCGCGCCACTTCAAAGCCCACCACCGGCTTGCCGTTGAGCAGGGCGGCAGCGCGCGGTTCGGCAAACGTGTCGCGGATGGTGGCGACCTGGTCCAGGCGGATGTGGCGGCCGTCCGCCAGGCTGAGCTCCATGGCTTCGAGTTCGCGCGCCGAGGCCACGGTGGCCAGGGTGCGCACCGGCTGCTCGCTGCCACCGATGTCGGTGCGGCCACCGGCCGACTCCTGCTGCATGCTTTTGAGCTGGCGTGAGATGTCGGCTGCCGTGGCGCCCAGGGCCTGCAGGCGTGCCGGGTCCAAGGCCACTTGCACCTCGCGGTTGACGCCGCCCACCCGGTTAATGGCGCCCACGCCGCGCACCGACAAGAGCTTGCGGGTGATGGCGTTGTCGACAAACCAGCTCAGGGCCTCGTCATCCATCTGCGCCGAAGAAACGGTGTAGGCCAGCACCGGCGAGCCCGCCAGATTGATCTTGCTGACCGCCGGATCGCGCAGGTCTGAGGGCAGGTCGGCGCGGATCTGGGCAATCGCCGAGCGCACGTCGTCCACCGCTTCCTGGCCCGGCTTTTCCAGCCGGAACTCGGCCGTGATGGTGACGCCGCCGTCCTGCACCTTGGTGTAGATGTGCTTCAGGCCCTGCAGGCTGGCGATGGCGTTTTCCATCTTGCGCGCTACCTCGGTTTCCAGCTGTGCCGGTGCGGCGCCGGGCAGCGAGGCCGAGATCACTACCGTGGGCAGGTCCAGATCCGGGAACTGCTGCACCTTCATGCTGTTGAAGGCAATCAGCCCGGCAAAGGTGAGCATGACAAACAGCATCACGCCCGCTATCGGGTTCTTGATCGACCAGGCCGAAACATTCATGGCGTGGCGTCCTTACTTGGCAGCAGCCGGGGCTGCAGGTGCTGCGGAGGCGGCGGGCGCCATGCGCACCGTGTCGCCATCGTTCAGAAAGCCGGCACCGGCCACGGCTATCGTGGCATCCGCGCCCAGGCCCTTGAGGATTTCCACCTGCTCGCCCACGCGGCGCCCGGCTTCCACCTTTTGCTGCGCCACCTTGTTGTCCTTGCCGACGGTAAAGACGTAGTTAAAGCCGTCACGCACCACCACCGCCTGCTGCGGCACGGTCAAGGCACCGCTGCTGCCCAGGGCGAATTCGCCGCGCGCAAACATGCCGGCCTTGACGCTGGCATTGGCGGGCGTGACGGCCAGGTCCACATAGACCAGTGCATTGCGCGTCTGTGCATCGACGGTGGGTGCGACCATGCGCACCTTGCCCGACACCGTGCTGCCGCTGGCGCTGGTGACCTGCACCGGCGTGCCCACCTTGATGCGGCCCAGCTCCGACGCGGTGACTTCGGCGCGCCACTCCAGCCGGCTCTGGCGGATCAGGCGGAACAGTTCCACGCCAGGGCTCAGCACGGCACCCACGGTGGCGCTGCGTGCGGAGATGACGCCGCTGTCGGGCGCCAGCACCTGGCAGTGTTTGAGGCGCAGTTCCTGCTGCTGCACGGCCGCCTGGGCGCTTTGCACCCGGGCCTTGGCGCTCAGGTCGGCGGTGCTGTACTGGCTGATTTGCTGGGCGCTCAAGGCGCCGCTGGGCTGCAGGCTGCGGGCGCGCTCGGCATTGGCTGCCGCGTCTGCGGCCTGGGCCTGGGCTTCGGCCAGATTGGCGCGGGCCAGGGCCAGATCGGCCTGCACGCTCTCGGCGGCAAACACGGCCAGCACGTGGTCGCGCTGCACCACGTCACCGACATTGGCGCGCACTTCAAGCAATTTGAGACCGCCGGATTCGGAGCCCACGCTGGCTTCCTGCCAGGCGGCAATATTGCCGTTGGCGGCCAGGCGCAAGGGCAGGGCACTTTGGCTGGGTTTGGCGGTGGTGATCGTCATGGCCGCCTTGGGGCTGGCACTGGTCTTGGGGGCGTTGGCGTCCTGCGCGTGGCTGGGCATCAGGAACAGGCCCGTGGCGCCCAGCGCCAGGCAAACGACTGCGGCCAGGGACAGGGGTTGCAACTGCATTTTTTTCATAGTGGGAAGTGCTTTTTTAGGTGTTATTGCTGGGCGGTCTGTGGCAGCGGGGCGTCGGCATGCCAGCCGCCACCGAGGGCGCGGTACAGGGCAATCCAGGCCTGGGTGCGCTGCAGCTCCAGTTGCAGCAGCGTGGTTTGCGCGGCCAGGGTGATGCGCCTGGCGTCTTCCAGCTCGGGCAGGCTGGCGGCGCCGACCTGGTAGCGCGCCTGGGTGGCGTTGAACGAAGCCCCATAGCCGGCGATGGCCGCCTGGGCATCGTCCTGCTGGGCACCGGTGCTGGCCAGAGACAGCAAAGCATCTTCCACTTCACGCACCGCCTGGCGTACCTTGGCGCGGTAGAGGGCGGCGGCTTCGTGGTAGCGGGCTTCAGCGGCCTGCACATTGGCCACGCGGCGCCCGCCGTCCAGGATAGGCAGGCTCAGGCTGACCGGGCCGACCGACCAGGTGCTCAGGTCGACGGTGTTGCCCTGTGTGCTGTAGTTGAGCGTGCCGATTTGCCCGTTGAGCATCAGGCGCGGATAGCGTTGCGCCTGCGCGGAACCCAGCTCGGCGCTGGCCGCGGCCACTTCGCGCTCGGCAGTGTAGAGGTCGGGCCGCTGTGACAGCACCTCGGCGGGCAGGGTGGATACGGCCGGCATGGCCGGTGGGGTGCTGTGCGCTGTGCCGCTTTCCAGGCGCTGGCGCAGTGTGGGCTCGGGCAGGGCTGTCAGGGCCACCAGCGCCTTGAGCGTGCTGTCGCATTGGCTGCGCTGCTGGGTGATGCGGGCATTGCCTTCGGCGGCACTGGCGCGTGCCAGGGCGGCTACAGCAGGCGCCGTGAAGCCGGCCCGGGCACTCAAATCACTCAGGCGTGCCGTCTCGCCGCGCGAAGTCGCATCAGACTGCACCACCTCCAGCAGCTGGCGGCAGCTGCGCCAGGAAAAATAGCTGCTGGCGGTTTCGGCGGCCACCGATACGCGGGCCTCATGCCACTGTGCACCCGTGCCCTGCAGGCGGGCCTGGGCGGCACCGGCCGCAGCACGGTTGGCACCGAATAAATCGATCTCCCAGGAGGCGTCCAGACTGGACTGCAGGGCGGTGCCTGCGATCGGGCTGGCGCTGTTGACGCCGCGCTGTGCACTCAGGGAGGCATTCAGTGCGGGCCGGTTGGCCGCATCGGCGACGCCCAACGCGGCACGGGCCTGCAGCAGGCGCGATCCGGCGCTGGCCAGCGTGGGGCTGACCTGCTCGGCGGCGTCAATCAGCTCCACCAGCAGCGGGTCGCCCAGGCTTTGCCACCAGCGGTTCAGGGCGGCCGTGCTGCCTTCGTGGGGCAGGGGCGCGTTCCAGGCGGGTGGTGCCAGCGAGTCCAAGGGTGCGGCCACGGGCGCCTGTTGTGGCAACAGGCTGCAGCCGGCGGCCAGCAGGCACAAACCCAGTGTGGTGCAGCGGCGCACCAGACGGTGTCTTGGTTTCAAAGCGGATTCCCCGGGGTCATATTTCAGAAGCTGCGAAGCTTAACGTTTCTGCCGCACCGGAAAGGGCGGCCCGCACGATGGCCTGCACACGGACTGGATTAACCGGCGGTGAGCTTGTGCACCAGGTCGGCCGTGGTGCTGGCCTGGTATTTGCGCATCAGGCGCGCGCGGTAGATCTCTACCGTGCGGTGGCTGATGTCCAGGCTTTTGCCAATCAGCTTGCTGGTCAGCCCCTGCAGCAAGCAGGCGGCCACTTCGCGCTCGCGTGCTGTCAATTCGGCCTTGACCGGGCGACTGGCGCTCAGGTCTTCAAAGCACCAGATGCCGGCCTCGTGCGGAGCGCTGCGGTTCAGGGCCCGTCCGGTGACATGGCACCAGAACGGCTCGCCGACCTGGTGCCCGCCCAGGCGCTTCATGATGCGGTTGTCGGCATAGGTGCCGCTGCGGTTGAGTATGGGTGCGATGCGCGCCCCGGTGCGCTCGTATTCATCGGCGCTGGGGTACAGCACCTGGAAGGACTGGCCGACCAGCTGGCCGCGTTCGGCCCCGAACATGTCGCACAGGTGGTGGTTGCAGTCCATGATGCTGCGGTTGCGGGACAGGGCCAGGCCCACCGGGGCGAGGTCAAAGGCCAGGCGGTAGTCAATGTCCATGGTGGCAAGGGGGTGCGGTAGGGGCAAGGGTTGGTCTCTACGAAGAACTACGTATGCAGTTACGTAGTATCGTATGCGTATCGGCTTTTACAGGAGAAGAGTGTGGTGAACAAGGTATATCCCAGTGCCGCTGCGGCGCTTGAAGGCATCGTGCAGGACGGCCAACTGCTGGCGGTCGGCGGTTTTGGTCTGTGCGGTATTCCCGAGGCGCTGATTGATGCGCTGAAAGACACCGGCGTAAAAGATCTGACCGTGATTTCTAACAACGCCGGCGTGGACGGCTTCGGTCTGGGCAAGCTGCTCGAGACGCGCCAGATCAAAAAAATGATCTCCAGCTACGTGGGTGAGAACAAGGATTTCGAGCGCCAGGACCTGTCGGGCGAACTGGAACTGGAGTTCACTCCCCCGGGCACGCTGGCCGAGAAGCTGCGTGCCGGTGGTGCCGGCATTCCCGCCTTCTTCACCAAGACCGGTGTCGGCACCCTGGTGGCCGAAGGCAAGGAACTGCGCGAATTTGATGGCGAGACCTATGTGATGGAGCGTGCGCTGGTGCCCGAGGTGGCGCTGGTCAAGGCCGATGTGGCTGACCGCTCCGGCAATCTGCGCTTCAACCTGACGGCGCGCAACTTCAACCCCGCTGCGGCCATGGCCGGCAAGATCTGCGTGGTGGAGGTGGAGCGCATCGTGGCCACCGGCGAGATCGCGCCGGACGACGTGCACCTGGCGGGCATTTATGTGCACCGCATTGTGGTCAACCCCACACCCGAGAAGCGCATTGAAAAGCGCACCACCCGCGCACGCAAAGTTTGAGGAGAACGATATGCCCTGGACCCAAGACCAAATGGCCGCACGTGCGGCGCAAGAGCTGGAAGACGGCTTTTATGTGAACCTCGGTATCGGCATCCCGACCCTGGTGGCCAATTTTGTGCCGGACAACGTCGAAGTCTGGCTGCAAAGCGAGAACGGCATGCTGGGCATAGGCCCCTTCCCGTATGAGGACGAAGTGGATGCCGACCTGATCAACGCCGGCAAGCAGACCGTCACCACCATCAAAGGCTCCAGCATCTTTGGCAGCCACGAGAGCTTCGCCATGATCCGTGGCGGCAAGATCAACCTGAGCATTCTGGGCGCCATGCAGGTCAGCGAAAAGGGCGATCTGGCCAACTGGATGATTCCCGGCAAGATGATCAAGGGCATGGGCGGCGCCATGGACCTGGTGGCTGGCGTGAAGCGCGTCATCATCCTGATGGAACACGTGGCCAAGAAGAAAGACGGCACCGAAGACATGAAAATTCTGCCGCACTGCACCCTGCCGCTGACCGGTGTGGGCGTGGTCGACCGCATCATCACCGACCTGGCCGTGATGGACGTCACGCCCCAGGGGCTGAAGGTGGTGGAGCTGGCGCCCGACGTGACGCTGGAACTGCTGCAAAGCAAGACCGGGGTGAAGCTGATCTGATTTTCCGGCCGGCCGGCCGGTTCGCCCAGCCCGAAGCCCTGTGCCCCGTGTGCAGGGCTTTTTGCTTGGCCGGTCGCGCATGGGGCCCGGGCGCATCTGCTATGTTCCATGCCTATGCAAATTAATCGATCGTTTTTGCCGGCTCTGTGGCTGGGCCTGGCGCTGGTCTGCGCACAGGCCCTGACCCATGCCGCGACGCCGGGCGAAGTGCCGGTTGGCGGCACCCTGCGCGACGCTTCCATGCACGGGCTCAATGCGCCGGACCGCCGCCTCTCGCAATACCGGGGCAAGCCATTGCTGATCAATGTGTGGGCCAGTTGGTGCGGCCCCTGCCGGCAGGAGATGGGCTCGCTGGAGCGCCTGGCCTGGATGGACCAGGGCAAGCGTTTCACGGTCATCGGCATCTCCACCGACGACAGTGAGGCCGCCGCCAAGAAATACCTGCAGCATGCCAATGCCACGCTGAACCACTACATGGACCACGCGCTGGAGCTGGAGCACATGCTGGGTGCCGACCATTTGCCGCTGACCCTGCTGGTGGACGCGCAAGGCAAGGTGCTGGGCAAGGTGGTTGGCGCGCAGGAGTGGGACAATGCGGAGGCAGCCCGTTGGCTGAACAGCCGTTTGGAATCCAAAAGATAAGCAGGCCGGCCATGCCCATGCAGATCAGACCCGTCCGGTCGGTTGCCATTCTGGCAACGCTGACGATCGCCATCATTGTGGTGTCTGCGGCGTCGCTGCTGGTGAGTCTGCGTTCCCGCGAGCTGCTCCATGCGCGCCAGGAAACGATCAGCCTGACGCAAATGCTGATGGAGCAGACCGAAAAGAATTTTGCCGCTGCAGACCTGACCCTGCAGGGTGTGCAGGAGCGGCTGGCCTCTCCCTTTGGCCGGCAGCTGGCGCTGGACAGTGCCGGTGTGCAATTGCTGCTCAATTCCCGCGCGTCCGGGCTCAAATACCTGAGTTCCATTTTTCTGGTGGATGAAAACGGCACGCTGGTCAACTCCTCGCGCGAGGCGTCCATTCCGCCGATTGCCCTGGGTGACCGCAACTACTTCAAGGTCTTTGCCCAGGGGCGGCCCGACTTTGCGTATCTGGACAAACCGACGCGCAGCCGTATTGACGGTGTCTGGTCCATTTATCTGGCGCGACGGCTGGGTTCGGCCAAGGGGGGGTTCCGGGGCGTGGTGGTGGCGGCGATCAGCATTCCCGACTTCGAGCGCAATTTCAATACCCTGCAGCTGGACTATGTGCGCCCGATTGCGGTCTATATGGCCGACGGCACGCTGGTGGCCAGCCTGCCGCGCCGGGACAGCCTGATCGGGCTGCGCGGGCCCGAACTGGCTTATGAAACCCTGCCGGCCAAGGCCAAGCAGATATTCACCATCAGCGGCAGCAGCGACGTGGGCGGTGCCCAGACGCTGTACCTGGGCAAGCTGGCGGACTTCCCCCTGTTGTTGGGGGTTACCGATATCGAAGACCAGAGCCTGGCGGCCTGGCGCGATACCGCCATCCCGGTGGCCAGCGGCGCGCTGCTGGTCAGCCTGTTTACCGGACTGGTGGCGATGTACCTGATTGGCAAGCTCCAGCGCAAGGAAGCGTTGACGGTGGCGCTCAATTCCGCCAATGACCGCTACCAGCACACGGTGGACTCCGTGATGGACGCCATCGTGGCGGTGGACGAGGGCATGATCATCATCCTGTTCAATCCGGCGGCCGAACGCATGTTCGGCTATACGGCCCAATCGATACTCGGCCGTCAGCTTGATTTGCTGATCCCAGCGCGCTATCGCTCCGACCATGTCACCCATATGCACTCCTTCACCGGCCCTGTGCATGACCTGCCGCGTACGGTGGTGCCGCAGCGCGACATCGTGGGCCTGCGTGCCGATGGTTCCGAATTTCCCATTGAGTCCACCTTTTCCAAATCGGTGGTGGAGGGCCATTTGCAGATGACGGCGGTGTTGCGCGATGCCACGCAGAAGCGCGTGGCCGAGCAGGAACTGCGTGATGCCAACCGCCAGTTGCGCGAGCTGTCCAACTCGCTGGCCCAGGTACGGGAGCAGGAGCGCACCCGCATTTCCAGGGAGCTGCATGACGATCTGGGGCAGCAGCTGACGGGCCTCAAGCTCAGCCTGTCCTGGTTGGGCAACCGCATCAAGGAAGGGCGTGAAACAGCGGCCCAGAATGTGGACGATATGCGCTACCAGCTCGACACCGCCATTGCGTCGGTGCGTCGCATTGCAGCCGAATTGCGCCCGCGTGTGCTGGACGACCTGGACTTTGCCGAGGCGCTCACCTGGCAGACCCGGGAATTCATGCGCCACAGCGGACTGGAGGTCACCCTGAATCTGGAAGCTGTGGCCCTGATCCGCAACAACGAGACGGCCACCGCCCTGTTCCGTATCGTGCAGGAGGCGCTGACCAATGTCGTGCGCCATGCCCAGGCGACGCAGGTGCATATCGGTCTGCGTGCGCAGGCCGATCAGGTGGTGCTGACGGTGCAGGACAATGGCGTTGGTTTTGACAGTTCGCTGCGCAAAAGCGGTGTCGGGCTGGTCGGTATGCGGGAGCGCTGCTCCGCGATCGGCGGAAAGTTCTGCATTACCAGCCAGGTGGGCCAAGGGACCCGTGTGGAAGTTTCGGTGCCGCTGGCATCCCTGCTATTGAACGAGGTTGCTGAATGAAGCTGGAAGTGCTGGTGGCCGATGACCACGCCATTATTCGGGACGGATTGAAAAAGATTCTGGCCGACACCGATGACCTGGTGGTGGCAGGCGAGGCCGCCAACGGCATCATGGTGATGGAGAAAGTGCGCGCCCGGGACTGGAGCCTGCTGGTGCTGGATATATCCATGCCGGGGCGCAACGGCCTGGAACTGATCAAACTGGTGAAGGCCGAGCGGCCCAAATTGCCGATTCTGATATTCAGCATGCACCATGAAGAGCAATATGCGGTGCGTGCCATCCGTGCGGGGGCCTCCGGCTACCTGTCCAAAGAAGGCGACACCGACCTGTTGCTGCCGGCCATGCGCAAGGTGGCCGCAGGGGGCATCTTCATCAGCCCCAAGGTGGCCGAGTTGCTGGCCGGTGACATCGCGCCGCAAAACAGCAAGCTGCCGCATACCCTGCTGACCGACCGCGAGTTTGATGTCTTCAGCCGCATCGTCCGCGGCATGGGGTTGACCGCGATTGGCGAAGAGCTGTCGCTCAGCGTCAAAACCGTCAGTACGCACAAATCGCACATTCTGGCAAAAATGAACATGTCGACCCAGGTCGACATGGTTCGTTACGCCATCGAGCACGGCCTTACCGACCGGTAAGCCCACACCGCCTGTGCGCTAGACAGTGCAAGGCGGCCGATATAGGAAATGTCCTATGTTAAATCTCCGCGAGTTCCTATATCAATGTCGGGCGCGTAAAGTCAGAATCAACGCGTGTAAGCATTTGTATGTCCGTCCAAAAATCCATTTCGAAGGAACTCGCCATGAAATCCGTATTGACTGCCCCCTCCGCCTTTTTGAAGATCGTCGCCCCCCTGGCGGCTGTCGCTCTGCTGAGCTTTTCGTCCGGCGTAATGGCCGCGGATGTCGATGCCGACGCTGCACAGGCCCTGGCCAAAAAGAACGATTGCTTCAAGTGCCACGCCATTGACAAGACCAAGAAAGGCCCGTCCTACAAGAAGGTCGCTGCCAAGTACGCCGGCAAGGCGGATGGCGAAGAAAAAGTCATCAAAAACTTCACCACCGGACCCAAGGTCAAGCTGGAAGACGGTACGGAAGAAGAGCACAAGATCATTGACACCAAAGATCCCAAGGCACTGAAGAACCTGGCTCAGTGGATCCTGTCGCAATAGTTCTGTTGTACCCGTCCCGTCCCTTGTAATTTTGGCCGTCATGCGGCAACAGGTTAATAAATATGCGTAAGAGTCGATTAGCACTTTGGATACTGGCCTCCGTCATCAGTCTATCGGGGGTGCTAACGGCTCTGCCGGCATTTGCAGCAGCTGCCGCGCCGGCAGCCAAAGCAGCGCCAGCCGCAGAGCCCAAGCTGGATAACGCCAGCTGCCTGAGTTGCCATGATGGCAAAAAGGGAAAGATCGTCATGCCCGGCATCGGTGGCGACAAGCACACCGTGCGCGCCGTCAGCAATGACAAATACGGCAAGAGCGTGCATGCCAACATGCAGTGCGTGGCTTGCCATACCGATATCGTGGACAGCGCAGCGCCACACCAGCGCAGCACGGCCAAGTCGCCGGATTGCGCTACCTGCCACACTGCCCTGTGGGAAGACGCCAAAAAGGCCGGTGTGGCCGGCGACAAGCCCCGCCTGGAAACCGTTGTCAAGAACATCGAGGCCTACAGCAAATCGTTCCATGCGCAGCCGGACAAAGACACCCCGTCCCTGCCCAAGGCCAGTTGCACCCAGTGCCACGACACCCATGCCTTCAATGTGCCTGCCGACAAGAAGAGCGAGCAGTACGCAGAATGGCGCCGGGACATTCCCCAGTTGTGCGGCAGCTGCCACGATGACCAGTTGGATACCTACTCCGGCTCCATCCACGGCAAGGAATTGCTGGACAAGAAAAACGACAAGGCACCGGTGTGCATCAACTGCCACACCACGCACGAAATTACCAACACCTCGCTGAACTCGTTCAAGCTGCTGGTGACCGAAGAGTGCGGCGGCTGCCACAAGGATCGCCTGGCCTCTTACCGTGACACCTACCACGGACAGGTCAACAAGCTCGGCGGCGGCGACACGGCCAAGTGCTTCAACTGCCACGGCAGCCACGGCATCCTGCCTGCAGATGATCCCAAGTCCAAGGTGAACATTGCCAACCGCCTCAAGACCTGCCAGAGCTGCCACGACGGCAAGAAGCGCGAATTGGCAACCGAAGGTTTTGTGAGCTTCGGCCCGCACGCCAATGCACACGACTTTGGCAAGTACCCGCAAATGTGGATCGTCACCAAGTTCATGCAGGGCCTGTTGATTCTGGTGTTTGCCTTCTTCTGGGCGCACTCCGGCCTGTGGTACTACCGTGAATGGCAAGACCGCAAATCACATGTTGCCGTGCCTCACGTGCGTACCGATGGCATTGCCCAAGAACAGAAGTTCTTCCAACGCTTCCCTGTGGGCTGGCGCATTGCCCACCTGGCATTTGCCCTGATCACCATGACCCTGGTGCTGACCGGAACCTCGGCCCTGTTCTCGCAAACCAAGTGGGCGCCGGTGGTGGCATCCCTGCTGGGCGGCACCCATGGCCTGGCCATCATCCACCGGGTGGCAGCCACACTGTTCGTCAGCATCTTTGCCATCCACTTTGTGTATGTGATGCAGAGCCTGCTGCGCGACAAGACCTTCCGCTGGTTCGGCCCCAATTCGCTGATCCCCAACTGGAAAGATCTGGCTGACTGCATCGGCATGTTCAAGTGGTTCCTGGGTATGGGCCCCAAGCCCCGCTTTGAACGCTGGACTTATTTCGAGAAGTTCGACTACTGGGCTGTGTTCTGGGGTGTCTCCATCATCGGTAGCAGCGGCTTGATGCTGGCCTTCCCCACCGTCACCGCCAAGTTCCTGCCGGGCTGGATCTTCAACGTAGCCACCGTGGTGCACGGCGAAGAAGCCTTTCTTGCAGCAGTGTTCCTGTTCACAGTGCACTTCTTCAACAACCACTTCCGCCCGGACAAGCTGCCACCGCCTGACATCGTGATGTTCACCGGCCTGCAGTCCCTGGAAGAGTTCCGTGCAGACCACCCGGCTCAGTACCAGCGTTTGCTGGACTCGGGTGAACTGGAGAAATTGCTGGTGGACGGCCCATCGCAACCCATGACCCGTAGATCCAAGATCCTGGGCCTGGTATTGATTGCAGCCGGACTGACCTTGCTGGTATTGGTGATCAACGGCTTTATCACCGGCCTGCACGGTTAAGAGGTAGTTAAGAGTCAGATGTGCCCCGATTCCGGGGCACAACGTTAGGAAAGATGGAAATGAAGCTCTTGCGACTGTTAATAACATGGTGTCTGGCCCTTGGGGCGCTTGCCTGCATTCCCTCCGCTTGGGCGGGCGATGACCTGGTACTCAAAGGCGACGCGGCGTGTACCGCCTGCCACGACGAGGGAGACGGGCCGGAATTGCTTGCCATTGGCAAGACCCGGCACGGCACCCAGGCGGATCAACGCACACCCACGTGCACCAGCTGCCACGGCCCCAGCAAGGGTCACCTGGGTTACAAGGGTTCGGGCAAACCGCCCAAGCCCGACGTCACCTTCGACGCCAAGACGCAGTCCACGGCCAGCGCCCGCAACGACGCCTGCCAGGCTTGCCACACCAAGGACTCCAATCGTTCGCACTGGGAGGGCAGCACCCACCAGGCACGCGATGTCACTTGCGCGGCCTGCCACAAAGTGCACGTCGCCAAGGACCCGGTGCGTGACAAGCGCACCCAGAGCGAGACCTGCTTCGCCTGCCACAAGGATCAGCGCACGCAAGTCAACAAGCCCTCGCACCACCCGGTGCTTGAAGGCAAGATGTCGTGCTCTGACTGCCACAACGTGCACGGCTCCACGGGCCCGAGCCTGATGAAGCGCAGCAGCGTCACCGAGACCTGCTACACCTGCCACATGGAAAAGCGCGGTCCCTTCGTGCACAGCCACCAGCCGGTCAATGAAGACTGCTCCACCTGCCACAACCCGCACGGCACCACCGCTGAAAGCATGCTGAAGTCGCGTCCGCCATTCCTGTGTAACAGCTGCCACACGCCGCACGGTCCGATCCAGCCCTCGCTGGCCAACGGCACGGCACCCGCCATTGCCGCAGCCGGCTGGTGGAACCCTTCGGTGATCACACAGGGCAAATCCTGCGTGAGCTGCCATGCGTTGATTCACGGCAGTAACAACCCCACTGCCGCCGGCCAGCGCTTCTTCCGTTGAGATGATGGAACGATCATGAACACACGCGAAAAACAATTCGGCTTTCAACACAAACTTCTGGTGCTGGCTTTGCTGGCCGCCTTTGGTCCGGCCCATGCAGACGGCGACACCGACAAACTGATCAAACCCGACAAGGCCGTGGTCAGCGTCGGTGCCGCTGGTGTCCTGGGCGATAGCAAAGACCGCAGCATCTTCGGCCAGTACAACGGCTGGAGCACAAACGACAGCGCCGTGCTGCTGGACTTCGAGCTGATCCAGCGCGAAGACGAAACCGGCACCTGGACCACGGCAGAAGGCCGCAACCTGGGGCTGGACAACCGCGAACTCAGCGTTGCACGCCAGAAGCAGGGCGACTGGAAGGTCTCGGCTGCCTACAGCGAGCAGGTGCGGCACGACCCGCGCACACTGCACACCGGTCTGCAGGGTATAGGCAACACGCAGCTGTCCGTCAATTCTCTCGCTGTGGCCGGTTCGGGCGCCAGCCAGAATCTGGACATCAAACGCAGCAGCCTTTCGGTGGCGGGTGAAAAGTGGATCAGCTCCGGCCTGCAACTGGAGGCCAGCCTCAAGAGCGAAGACAAGGACGGTGCGCGGCTTACCGGTGTTGGTGCCTATTGCGGCCCCTCGGTCGTCGGTGCCAAATGCCCCGTCGTCAGCGGTGCCTTGCTGATGCTGGCAGAGCCCATCAGTTCCAGCACCTACCAGATGGATGTCAAAGCCAACCTGAGCGGTTCGGACTACACCCTCACCGCCGGCTACTACGGTTCTATTTACAAGAACGACAACGGTTCCATGCGTGTGGGCTCCATCAACGGCAGCTTGGTTGACACGGCCGGCTCGCCCTTCAGTGCCGGCAGCGGTGCCAACACGCTGGGTGATCTGCTGATGCAGCCCATCTCGCTGGCACCGGACAACCAGGCCATGCAGCTGTATCTGGATGGCACTTACGCCATCACGCCCACCATTCGCACCACGTTCCATTACGCCATCACCCACGCTACCCAGAGCGACAGCTTTGCCGGCATGGGCTTGACGGCTGCAGCCGGATTGCCCGCCAATCTGAACGCTGTGGTGGACACCGAACTGGCACAGATCGGTGTCACGGCACGCCCCCTGCCCAAGCTCTCGTTGCTGGCCAATGTGCGCTACGAAGACATCAAGGACAAGACACCCACAGCCCTGTACGGCGACACGTATTCCAACCAGAACAACTCGTCGCATAAGGCCAACAGCAAGGCCGAGGCCACCTATCTGTTCCCGGACAGCATTCGTGCAACCTTTGGCATGGACTACGCATGGGTGCAACGCAACGTGCCTTCCGTGGGCAGCAGCGCACTTTATATACCGACCAATTCGCTGACTTCCATCCGCGAAGAAACCACCGAACTGGGCTATCGCGCCGAAGTGCGCAAGCCCATTTTCGACACGGTCAATGCGTCGGTGGCCTACTTGCAAAGCTGGCGCAATGGCAGCCACTGGATCAATCTGGGTAGCACCACTGCGCGTTACCCCAACACCTACCAGCCCATGCGGGACGGTGATGTGTACTCTGCCATTGGCATCTTCCCGACCACCATGATGGACCGCGTGCGTGACAAGGTCCGTGTGATGGCCGACTGGGCCGCCAGCGACAAATTGTCCCTGCAGTTCTCCCTGGAAGGTGGCCAGGACACGTACTCTGCTCCCACCACCAAGGGCATGCATTCCAGTGCCATGTCGGGCGCCGGTGTGGACGGCAGCTATGCCGTGTCGGACGCCTGGAAGGCCACCGGTTACGTCACCTATGCCCAGCAGACTTTGGCGGTGGACCAAAGTGCCGGCTACGTGGCCAGCATCAACAACATCAGCACCAACATCGGCCTCGGCATGGTTGGCAAGCTCAATGCCAAGTGGGATGTGGGTGGCGATCTCAGCTACCTGGACGACCGCAACAGCTATGGCCTGGGTTCCAGCACCACTTCACCTGCGGGCAGCCTGCCGGATGTGAGCTACCGCACGCTGGCCCTGAAGGTCTTTGCCAAATACGCGTTGGACGCTCGGTCTGACGTACGTGTTGATCTGGTGCAGCAAAGCACCAGTTTTGATGAGTGGACATGGGCCGGCTCCGGCGTGCCCTATGCCTATTCGGACAATTCCACTGTATCCATGCAGGCTAGCCAGAACGTGACCTACTTGGGAGTGAAGTATGTATACAGACTCAAATAAACCGTGGGGTGGGTTGGCCAGGGTGAGGTTGAGAGCAAAGGCAATGGTGCCCGTGTCTCTCTCTCCGGTTTGCAGTGTAAATTTTTTAATGCGAGGTAATCAAATGAAGCGTACGCTTATTCGGCTCGGCCTGACGGCGCTGGTTTCATCAGCGTTGTTCGGTTGCGGCGGCGGCTCCGACGGCGTGGATGGCTCCACCGTCACAGTGCCGATCAACGTCTCCAACCCACAGACTGTGGCGACGAATGCGTCGCCCCCATCATCTGCCTCCGTGCAGGCATGGCAGGCACTGCAACCCAAAGTGACGGTGATGGGTGTGAGCATTCACAGCCCACCGGTCGTGAAGTTTGCCGTGACCGATGCTGCAGGCAATGCAGTGATCGGCTTGGGCAATAAATCGAAGTCGGCGACTGCAACCGTGGCCGGCCTGACCAATTTGAGCTTTACATTGGCCAAATTGGTGCCGGCTACCAGCACAGCGCCCAGTAAATGGGTCAGCTACCTGGTCGTGAAGCCGCCTACAGTGGATCAGTCCAACGGAAAACTCGGCGTGGCCGACTCCTGCACGGCAGATTTCAAATGGTGCGGAACCTATCCGACTGCGGACAAAGAAGGAACACTGGTCGATAACGGCGACGGTACGTACCAGTACACCTTTGCACGCGATATCACGCAGGCGGCCAACATTGTGGCCAGCCTGGTGGATACCACCGACTCCACAACCTACCCAGCTGTGCCAGCCAAGAAGCTGAAAGCGGATCTGGGCGATGTCAGCTATGACCCCAGCCTGACCCATCGTTTGGGCGTGATCGTCAATGGCACGGCACCCGGTACCGGCTCCAACACGCCTACCGGTGCCGCATCGACATCTGCCGGTGTCAATATGGCCATCCCTGGCAGCACGGTGTATGACTTCGTTCCCAACGGCGGCGCGGTCACCTCGACCCGCAGCGTGGTGGATATTTCATCCTGCGCTTCCTGCCACAACGGAAAAGGTATCGGCCACAGCGGCTCCCGCAAGGATCCCAATCTTTGTGTGACCTGCCACACCGACCAGATCAAGTACGGCATGAGCGAAGAAGCCACCCGCAATGCCACCGATGCCACCAAGCTGATTGGAACGGCAAACAACGTCACTGCGGTTCTTGACGGACGTGCGATCGGCAATTACCCCAACCTGGTGCACAAGATTCACATGGGTGACAAGCTGGGACTGACCGGTTACAACTACCGGCCCAATGCTTCGGGTGTAGGTCACCAGTTTGAAAAGAACGAGTGGATCCAGGACCCCCGCGATTGCACCAAGTGCCACAGCGGTGTCGACAAGACCGACATCAACCAGGCTACCAAAACCAAGGATGGTGACAACTGGAAGACCCAACCCAGCCGTTTGGCCTGCGGTTCTTGCCACGACGACGTGAGCTTTACCGCACCGGAAGTTATGGTTGGCGGCGTTGGCACCGGCGTGACATCGACCGGTCTGGTTGCGCACCCGGGCGGCATGGCTACAGACGACGCTTCCTGCGCCTCCTGCCACGCAGTGGGCCGTGGCGGACTCTATCCGATTGATGTGGCCCACCGCACTGAACTGCCTACCGCCAACAACCCGGTGGTGATTGATGGCATCTCGACGATTTCCTACGAAATCCAGAGCGTGAAGCTCAACGCTTCCAGGCAGCCGGTTTTCGTGTTCCGCGTCCTGAAGGACAGCAGTCCCGTGATGTCGTTCAACATCCCGACGACGGTTACGACTTCGGGTGTGGTCGGTGTGCAGTCAAGCCCTGTGTTCCAGCCCATTACCGGTTTCACTTCCGGCCCGAGCTTCTACGTGACCTATGCGGTTCCACAAGATGGCATCAACAATCCGGCTGACTTTAATACCTACCAGAGCGTGAGCCTGACCAACCTGTTGGTCGCTTCCGGTTCGCCAAAGGCCGGTACGATTTCCGGTACGGTGGCCAATGGTACGGTGACCACTACGGATGCCAACGGCTGGTTCACGGCTACTCTGACGGGTGACACGGTTGGTCAGGCCTTGGGTACGACGACGCAAAAAGTGACGAACGAAACGGGTTACGCAGTAAACCGTTCCGCGATCGTGATCCCCGCAGCGGCCAAGATGGTCACGGGTGCCATGATCGGCACGTTCACCCAGCGCCATTTTGGTGTGGCTGGTTTGACGGCCAAGTACGGCGACCTCACTGCGGCGGGTGTGTCTACCGCAGGCTCGGTGAGCACCGGACTGATCATCAAGTCACAGCTGAAGAAGGTGCCAGCTACCCTGACCGGTAACGTGGCTCGCCGCGTGATTGTGGATATCGACAAGTGCGAGTCTTGCCACGAGCAACTGGGTTCTGCAGTTGACTTCCACAGTGGTGCCCGCAACGATCCCACGGCATGCGCAATTTGCCACACCACCAGCAAGACCAGCAATGGTTGGTCAGCCAATGCCAGCACCTATATCCACGGCATCCATGCCGGTACGGATCCGATCACGGTTACCGCTGGCAAAGCCATCGGCACACCCTTGGTGGGTGATCCAGGTACGGGTTGCGGTGGTGCAGGAACGGGCAACCCGGTGCCTGCCAGCGTAGTCTCTACGGCTGACTGCAAGACCAGCACGCCTTACAGTGCCGGTAAACGGACGGTACCGTTCAGTTGGGCGCGTTCTGCAGTACCTGGTACGGCCGGAGCATTCAATGCGGCTGCCAATGTATACCCCGGTATCCTGAAACGTTGCGACAACTGCCACGTGCCAAATGCCGTGAACTTTGGTGCGAACGGTGGCGCTGCTCTGTTGCCCAATCTGCTGTGGAGCACTTCTGCCGCCAACTCTATCGATAGCAAGACGTTTGCTGTGGTGCCGTTCGACTTTACAAAGGATCCAAATAAGATGTATCCCCGTGATTTGCTCAACGGTGACCCATCGAAGAACTACGTGACGTACATTACGGCCGACGGAGTGAAGAACTACGGCAACGTGTTCAGCTTCACCCCCCAGGGCGCAGTTGCACCACGCGTCTTCCCATCGACCGGTGTCGCTACGGTTCCGACCTACGCGGCAGCCGCTACGGGTGTGACGATACAGGCTGATCCTGAAACACTGGTGGAGTCGCCTATCACCTCGGCCTGCTTTGCTTGCCACGACTCCAGCACGGCGAAGTCGCATATGACATCCTCCTTTGCCGGTGGTGTGATTTACGGTCGACGCGGTGACTAC
>CANBTQ010000027.1 GCA_947372425.1 Comamonadaceae bacterium
GAAGGGTGCGGCGTGCGTTGAAGTGTAGTGCAGACCCCGCCTGTGCGTGAGCGGGTAAGCACCAAGCCCACTGCCTAAAAATAGGTGTGTACCGCGCCGGTGATATATCCATCATCCTCCGCGACCACCATCCAGCGCCACTTGTCAAAGGTCGTGCAGGGGTGGGACAGACCCAGCACCACGCGGTCACCCACTGCCGGGGAGAGGCCGGTCGGATCGAACTGCAGATAGGCGTGCTGGTCGTTGAGCGCGGTGATGCGCCAGTCCGGCGGCGTGGCGATCACTTCTTCCATACGGCGCGCACCGGAGCGCGCCAGACGCTGTGGCATGGGCAGCTCAATGTCATAGGAAATATCGCGCCGGCCGCAGCTTAGAAAGGCCAGGCCCGGCTCGGGCACCGACTGCACCATAGTCCAGACCTCCAGCGCTGGCAGCAAGGCGCTTTGCAGACCCTCGCGCCGCTGCACCAGATCCAGATAACGCTGGTAATGCCCATGGTCGTGTGTGATGTAGCAACCGGAACGCAGCACGCCTTCCACTGGTTTGGACAAGCCGCTGCCGGTCAGCAAGGGCAGCACCAGATCAAACACGGCAGAGCCGCCGGCAGTCAGCAGCACCGTGTCGGCGGCAAAGAGTTGCTGCGCGTCGCAGGCCTGCGTGACGTCCAGCACGCGCCGCACCAGGTCGGAGACGGCTGCCACGTCGCGGTCGTTGTCGCACTGCGCGGCATTGCCTTCGTAGCATTCCACACCGCACAGGCGCAGCGCCGACGACGCGGCCAGGGCCTGCGCCAAGGCCAGGGCCTCATCACGCGTGCGGCAACCGGTGCGCTTGCCCGCCACACCGATTTCCAGCAACACATCAAACGCCCGGCAGGGCGGCTGGGTCGCGGCCCATTGCTCGATGCAGCGCAACTGCGCCAGTGAATCGACCAGAAACCAGACCTGCAGATCCGGATGCTTTTGCAGCAGGGCCCGCAGGCCCGCCAGGTCGGCCGGGGCCAACACCTGGTTGGCGATGATGGCTTTGCGCACCCCGGCATCCACGCCCACACCGAGCTGAAAGATGGTGGCGAAGGTCAGACCCCAGGCGCCCGCGTCCAGCTGCATTTGAAACAACTCGGGTGACATCGTGGTCTTGCCGTGGGGCGCCAGGTGCACACCTTTGGCGCTTGCGTAGGCCTGCATCCAGGCCAGGTTGTGCATGAGCGCGGTGCGCTTCAGCACCGCCAGCGGATAGGCCAAGTCGTCGGCCAGCAGGCTCCAGTGGCGCGCCGCAATGTCTTCAAAGCGTGCCGGCGCCGCAGCCAGCGGATAGCTTTTGCAGGCTGCGCCGGAGAGCAAATTAGCGCTCCAGCACCCTGCGGATGGTGGCACCCAGCTCTTCGGCCACAAACTTGGCCACATACGCGTCGGCGCCCACGCTCTTGACGTGGCTCTCGTTGGTGCTGCCGGTGAGCGAGGAGTGGATGATCACCGGAATGCCGGCGTAGCGCGCATCCTGCTTGATGTTGCGGGTCAGCGTGAAGCCGTCCATCTCGGGCATTTCCAGATCGGTCAGCACCAGGGCCACCTTGTCCTTCATGGACTTGCCCTGGGCCACCGCCTCCTGTTGCAGGGAGGCCAGCTTGTCCCAGGCTTCCTTGCCGCTCTTGGTCATGATGTAGGGAATGTTCATGGCCTTGAGGCCCTGCTCGATCATCATGCGGGCCACGGCCGAGTCGTCCGCCGCCAGCACCACGGAGCCGGGTGCAATGGTGGCCGAGGGCAGCACGGCGCCCTCCTGCACGCTCTTGTGCTGCTCAGGGAACACGTCGCGCAGAATCTGCTCCACATCCAGCACCTGGGCCAGGCGGGTGTTTTCGGCATTGCCGTCCAGGCGCGCAATGCTGGTGACCAGGCCGCCACCGGTGCCTTCGGCAGACAGCACCTGCTTCCACTCCAGGCGCACGATTTCATTGACCTCTTCCACCGCAAAAGCCTGGGTGGTGCGGGCAAACTCGGTGACCAGCAGAATGCCCAGGCCCTTGGTCGGGTTGCAGCCGGTGATCAGCGGCAGGTTGATGACCGGAATCATCTGGCCGCGGATATTGGCCACGCCCATCACGGTATTGGGCGCATTGACCATGGCCGTGACCTCGGGCATGACCATGATCTCGCGCACTTTGAAGACATTGATGCCGAACAGCTCGCGCTTGGCCGTGCCATTGGCCTCACCCAAACGGAACAGGAGCAGCTCGAACATGCTGTTGCCGGTCAGGTTGGTGCGTTCGTCGATCTCACGCATTGCCGAATTGCTGCTCATGGGGTGCTCCAGTTTGATATTGGCGGGTGGTGCCGTAGCAGACACCATCACGGCGCCCATGGTACCGTGAACGTGCTACTTAGGCCAAATAACCCACATCTGCAGCGGCTGGCGCAGACGCCCGGCCAGTTCCTGGGCCTCGGCACCCCAGCCGGCAAAGTAATCGGCCCGCACGGCACCGGTAATGGCACTGCCGGTGTCCTGCGCCAGCACCAGGCGCTGCAGCCTGGTTTGCGCCCCGCTGGAAGCCAGCCAGACCGGCGTGCCGTAGGGAATGCTGCCCGACGCATCCACCGCAATGGAGCGCCCCGGCGTCAGGGCCACACCTTGCGCACCCTTGGGGCCGAAGCTGGCGTCCAGATCGCTCAAGGGCTCTTCCTTGAAGAACACCACGCGCGGGTTGCTCCACAGCAGTTCCTGCTGGCGCTGCGGGTTTTGCGCCAGCCAGGCCTTGATGCCGGGCCAGGAGGCGTCCTTGATCTGGCCCTGGTCCAGCAGCCAGCGCCCCACGCTGCGGTAGGGCTGGTCATTGGTGCCGGCAAAGGCCACACGCACCAGCTTGCTGCTGCCATCGCCCTGCGCCACACGCAGCCGCCCGGAGCCCTGGATTTGCAGCACCAGCGCATCCACCGGATCGGCCACATAGGCAATCACGCGGCCCTGCAGGGCGGCTTGCGCTTCGGGCAGGGTGTCCATGTCGTGCCGGCTGTACCAGGGCTTGCGCTGCGCCAGCGTGCGCGGTGGCTGGTAGATCGGCACGTTGAAGGCGGCGCTGGGCACCCGGCTGGCATCCAATTGCGGCTCAAAGTAGCCGGTGAGCAGGCCGTTGGGGTCGCCCTGCAGGCTCTCCAGCCGCTGCGGCTGGAAATGCTGGCGCATCCAGTCGCGCTGTTCATCGGCGCTGGCAATGCTCAGGCGCCGCACGTCGCCGCAATACGCAGCGAACTGGGGCGCGGGGCGCTCGCAGCTTTTGATCCACGCGTTCCAGGCTTCAAACAGGTTGTCCTCTTCAAAACCCGGCAGCTCGCTCCAGGCCACGGTGGTCCAGCGGCTTTTGGACTGGTTGGTGGTGGCACCCAGCCCGGGCTGCGCCGGCGGGGGCGGCGCCGGGCGTACCGGGCTGGCGGCCACCGGCGCACTCGCAGGGCTATGCAGGGGTGCGCTGCCGCAGGCGGCCAGCATTCCTACAATCAGGGCTCCACACCACCACGCCAAAGCCCTTGCCATGACCCTGTTGTTGATCGAAGCCCTGGGGGCCGGACTGTTATTCATTGGCATCATCTGGTGGACCATGTTTTCCGGGCGACCGGACGGCGACCCGCCCGCACCGGCGGATGAAAAAGAAGACCAAGCCTCATAGCACGCGGTGCTGCAGGGCCGGCAGCTGGCTGCGCCAGTGCTGCAGGGCCACCGCATCCAGCTCGGCCAGCACCACGCCCGCACCCTGCGCCTGCTGGGCCAGCACATGGCCCCAGGGATCGATCAGGATGGATTGGCCCCAGGTCTGGCGCCCGTTGGGGTGCACGCCTCCCTGGGCTGCGGCCGCCACATAGGCCAGGTTTTCAATCGCGCGGGCGCGCAGCAGCACCTCCCAGTGCGCCTTGCCCGTGGTGTGGGTAAAGGCGGCCGGCACCAGCAGCAGGTCCACCCCGTCGGCGGCGTAGCCACGGTAGAGCTCGGCAAAGCGCAGGTCGTAGCAGACGCTCATGCCGATCTGCCAGCTGTGCCCGTCCCGCGACGGCAGGGTGAAGCGGGTGGGTGTGTGGCCACGGTCGAGCACGCGTGACTCGTCATAGGCCTCTTTGCCGTTGTCAAAGCGGAACAGGTGGATCTTGTCGTAGCGCGCCACGCACGCCCCCTGCGGGTTGAAGGCCAGTGCGCTGTTGAACACCTTGTTGTCGCCGGCGCCGGTCAGCGGCAGGGTGCCGCCCACCAGCCACAGGCCCAGCTCACGCGCACGGTCGGCCAGAAACTGCTGGATCGGTCCGCTGCCAAAAGGTTCCTGGATGGCCAGTTTGTCGGCGTCATGCTGGCCGATCAGGCAGAAGTATTCGGGCAGCACGGCCAGCTCGGCGCCCTGGTCCGCAGCCTGCTGCAACAGCAGGCGCGCCTGCTGCAGGTTGTCCTGCACCTGGCCGGTGGAAACCATCTGGATGGCGGCAACTTTCATGGTTTGCTTTCCTTGCTTTCGGGTTTGTTGGGGGCCGTTGCCGGCTCGCTCTTGTGCTCCACCCGGGTCACACGCGGGTCGACCCAGGTGCCGTCGATCAAAAACTCCTGGGTGTTGGCCTCGATCAGCGGGCGGCGCAGGATCACATTGGCCAGAAAGGTGGTCAGGCCCACCAGCGGGTTGATGGCCGAGTAGATCAGCGAGGCGCTGGCCACATTGATCTCGGGAATCACCACCACCTTGAGCAGCTGCGTTTCCTTGGCCATGTCGGCCTGGCCTTCCATCAGCACGGCGGCGTTCACGCCCTTCATCTGCAGGTTGTTGGTGCGGGCCATGCCCTGTTCGATGGTGACGTCGCCGCGCACAAAGTCAAAGGCAAAGCCGTCGCTGAACACATCGCGGAAGTCCAGCGCCAGGCGCCGCGGCAGCGACTGCAGACTCAGCACACCGAGCAGCTTGGCAATGCCGGGGTCGGCCTTGAGGAACTGGCCCGATTCCATGGCGATGTTGAAGCCGCCGCCCATGCTGGGGTAGTCCGGCGAAAACGGCGAGCCCAGCCACGACACCTGGCCCCCAATCAGGCCCCGGCCCTTGGCAATCACGCCGGGCATGCCCATGCGCTGCAGCAGATCGCCCGAATCGGCCACGTCCAGTTTGAAATTGAGCACCGTGCGGCGGCGCGCGCTGCGCGGTGCTCCGGCGGGCAGCTGGGCATTCACATCCACCCAGTTGCCACTGGCCGTGAGGGTGGCGTCCGGGGTGCTGATGTTGAAGCGGTTGAGGCGCCACTCGCGCGCCGTGTCGCGCACCGCCACACCCAGGTTGACGGCCTGGATGTCCACCCGGCCCAGCTTCTTGCCACGCAGTTCCAGATCGTCCACCACCACGTCCAATGCAGGGATGCTGGCGGGCTGCTGGTCCAGCAGATTCTCGACATCGGCAGCCGCCGAGGGGCCGATCACCAGATGGGCCAGCCGGGCCACCACCCGCCCGGGCTGGGTGCCGCTGCTCTGGCGGTATTCCACATAGCCGTTGAGTTCGGTGGCCTCCACATGGCCGCGCCAGACCAGGCCATCGCGCACGCCCCCCACCAGCACATGGTTGAACTTGCGGCCCTCCAGCACCAGCTCGTTCGTGCGCAGGGCCAGGCTGCTGGGCAAATAGGTCTGCAGCGCGGCATTGCCGGGGCTGTTGGCACTGCCGCCGGCCGCCGGGCCCACGATGCGCGAGGCCACGGCGCTCCAGGCATCGGCATCGAGTTCGTTCACATTCAGGTTGGCCACCACCCCCTCGGCCGGCAGGGGCATCGGCTCGTCGGCATTCAGCCCCACCACCAGGGTGCCGCGCAGCACACGGGGCTCGGCGCCGGCAATGTCACGCACATAGACCACACTGGCCAGTTTGCCCAGGTCCAGCTGCAACTGGTCCTGCAGGCGTGCACCGGCGGCCTGCGTACCGCGCGGCAGGGCGCTCTCCAGGCGCAGGGGCAGCACGCTGTCGGCGGTCTTGCCCAGCGGCGCCGGCAGGTTCAGGGCCAGGCCGCTCAGGCTGCTGTTGACCAGCAGCTCCGGCACACCGGCGCGCAGCCCCAGGGTTGCGGTATAGGCCGTGCTGCCGGTGCTGAACTGCGCCAGCCGCGCCGCCGGCCCCAGTTCACTGGCCTGGCGCAGCCCTTCGGCCGTGGCCACGCCCGCGAAGCGCAGGCTGCCGGGGTTGTTGCGGGCCAGCGCCGTGTTGCCGAAGTTCATGCCGCCCTCCAGGCGCACATCACCCCCCAGGGCGCGGGCCTGTGCGCCGGTGAGCGAAAAACCGTTGTCGGTAAAGCCGATCACCCCCCGGGCCCGGGCCAGGCGCGGAACGCCGGGCGCAAACTGGAAGTCATTGCCCGGCAGGCTGATGCTGCCCTGCACCGTGGCCTTGTCCGGATGGTCCACCGGAAGGGCCAGCTTGATGCGGTAATCCGCCGGGCCCGACACCACGGTGTGGGCCAGCGCATTGCCGATCCAGCCGCCCACCGGCGAGGCGTTGACAAAGGCCAGTGCCTCGGCCAGCGGGCCGTGCGCCTCCGCCGTCAGCGCCACCAGCGGCGCGTCATAGAGCTTGCTGACGGCCACGTCGGTGCGGCTGAACTGCAGGCCAGTGCCGGTCGACAGCAAGCCTTTGGCGGCCTTGATGCCCAGGTTGTCGTGGTCGATCAGCAGTTCGCCCGCCACCTGCGTCAGCAGCGGCCAGGGCGGGCTGTCGTGCGGCAGGACCAGCGCTGGGGCATAGGCATAGCTGGCGTTCTTCACGTCGCCGGAGATGCGGAACTCGCCGGTCCTGGCACTGTCAAACGGAAATTTGGCCAGATCGCCCTTGACCCGGAATTTGGCATTGCTGCCCTCGCCGGCCACCAGGGCCTGCGCCAGGTAGTCGCGCGCCAGCCGGTTCATCACCACCGGCAGATAGCGCGGCACGGCGGCCAGGTTGGCGCGGCTCAGGCTGCCCTGCAGGTCCAGCACGCCGGGAAAGCGCAGCTCGGCCGGGGCCCCGCGTGCCAGCGGCGCGGTCTGCCACCTGATTTGCGCCTCGCCCTGGGCATCGGCATTGGCAAAGCGTACCTTGCCGGCCTCCACCGCCACGTGCGTGCCGTCCAGCTTCCACTGCACCTCGCCGGACAGGCTGTCAAACGGCACCACCGGCTGCTCAAAGATGCCGGGGAATTCCACCGCGCCGTCCTGCAGCGCCAGCGTGGCCTTGCCGCCGCTTTGGGTCAGATCAAAGTCCACCGTGGCCCCGCGCAGCCCGGGTATGCCGGCACGCCCCTGCGCTTGGGCCGCCAGGGCCAGCTGCGTCACGCGACCGTTGGCGGCGTAACTGGCGGGCCTGGCCAGATCGCCCTGCCAGTTCAGCTGCAGCTTCTCCACCAGGCCACGGGGCGCCAGCCGCTGCAGCGCGCCATGCACGGCAGCATCCAGCGGCAGGCGGTTGGCAATTTCACTCACGGCGGCCAGGTCCAACCGGTCGGCGCTGAGCGTGCCATGCGCGGCCTGCTTGGGCGTGGCCTCAAACAGGCCGAGCTGCAGGTTGCCGCCCGGCCAGTGCAAGCCATCGCGTGTGTCAAAGGCCAGCGCCTCGGTGGAGAACTCGTATCCCCCCTCCAGGCGGCGCACCCCCAGCCGGCCCCCCACACGCTCCAGCTCCAGCGGCTCCAGCCCCTGCGCCAGCGTGAGGTGTACGGTCTGCAGGGCCAGGTCGGCTGTGGCGCCCTTGAGCTGGGCGTGGTCCACATCCAGCCAGGCGCGCAGCGAGCCGGCGCCCTGGCTCAGCTCCACGCCCAGGTCCACGTAGTTGCGCAACAGCGCCAGATCCACCTGGGTGGCCTGGGCAAACAGCTGTCCGCTCCAGTTGCGCCAGTCGCCGGCACGCCCGTTGAACAGCGGTTGCTGGAATTTGCCCTGCACCGACAGGCGGGTGCCCCAGCCCGCCGGCGGGTCGGCATCCACGCGCAGGGTGTGGACGCGGCGGCGATTGCGGATCAGCACATCCACGTCGGCCAGCTCCAGTGCCGGCATGCCGCGCGCCTCGTCGGTCCAGCGCAGCGTGCCGTGGCGCACCACCAGCTCGGGCTGGGCAAACAGCCAATCCGCCGCACCGCTGCCGTTGGCGCCGGCCTCCGGCAGGGCAAAGCCGGCCACCCAGATGCGGCCGTCGGCGGTGCGTCGCACCACCAGTTCGGGGCCGGCAACATAAAGCTGCTCAAACCCCAGGCCCAGGGCCGAGCGCACCGACAGGGCTGCCAGCACCGAAGGCAGGCGCAGGGCTTCGCGCCCGCCGGCATCCAGAAAGCGCACATCGCGCAACTCGATGGAGGGAATCAGGCCGTTGGAGGTGGCCAGAATGTCGCCGATGCGCACGCTAATGCCCATACGCTGCGTGGCTTGCTGCTCCAGCCACGGACGGAATTCGCCGATTCGCGGCACAATCACAAAATGCAGTCCCGCCCACAGCAGACCCAGGGTGATCCAAGCCGTTGCCAGCAGCCACAAGGCCCCGTGCGCCAACGCCGCAGAGGCCTTCAGCCAGCGCGAGGGGATTGCGTTCACATGCGCCATTGATCAGTCTTCACCATGTCAGGAATTATGACCCGCAACCCAATGGCCTTCCCTGCGCTGCCCTTGTCCGATTACCCGCGCTTTGGCCAGCGGGTGCGCCGCCGCTACGCCGCACAAATGCCCTTGTTGCGGGCCGGCCTGCCCGACCGCGCCGCCATGCAGGCGGTATTCGACGCCTTGCGCGCGGAGGGCATGGACGCAGCCGGCGCACTGCGCGCCAGCCGCCAGCTGGTGATGGAGCGGCTGGCGGTGCTGGACTGTGACCAGGGCTGTGCGCTGGAGGCCGTGACGCAGTGCATGACCACGCTCGCCGAGTGGGCGCTGGACCTGGCCTTTGAGACCAGCCAGCGGGCACTGCAGGAAACCCACGGCCTGCCGCTGGGCGACAAGGGCGAGGTGGCGCAGCTGTGCATCATCGGCATGGGCAAGCTGGGTGCGCGCGAGCTCAATGTGTCCAGCGACATCGACCTGATTTATGTCTACGACCAGGATGGCGAAACCAGCGGCAGCGCGCAGGGCCGCGGGCGCATTTCCAACCAGGAGTTTTTTGCCAAGCAGGTGCGCGCCATCTACGCTCTGGTGGGTGACAGCACCGAACACGGTTTTGTCTTCCGGGTCGATCTGGCACTGCGGCCCAACGGCAACTCCGGCCCGGCGGCGGTGTCGCTGGCCGCGCTGGAAGAATACTTTCAGGTGCAGGGGCGCGAGTGGGAGCGCTTTGCCTGGCTCAAAAGTCGGATCGTGGCACCGCGCGGCGCCGTCAACTCCCCTTGCGCACTGGCGCTTCGCGCCGTGGTCATGCCCTTCGTATTCCGGCGCTACCTGGACTACAACGTGTTTGATGCCTTGCGCATCCTGCACCGCCAGATCCGCGATCACGCCGCCAAGCGCAGCGCCGGCCACCCGGAGCGCGGCAATGACGTCAAGCTCTCGCGCGGCGGCATCCGCGAAATCGAATTCACCGTGCAGCTGCTGCAGGTGGTGCGCGGCGGCCAGTTCCCCGAGCTGCGCACGCGCCCCACCCTGAACGCCCTGCCACGCGTGGCCAAGGCCGGGCTGATGCCGCCAAGCGCCGCCGACAGCCTGGCCAAAGCCTATGTGTTTTTGCGCCAGGTGGAGCACCGCATCCAGTACCTGGACGACCAGCAGACCCATGTGCTGCCCACGGCCGACGCCGACCTGCTGTGGATCGCACAGGCCATGGGCTTTGCCGATGCCAGTGCCTTTCTGGCCCAGCTGGATGCCCACCGCGAAAGCGTGGCCCATGAGTTTGATGCCCTGCTGGGCGGTGCCCAACCCGAATGCAAGGGCTGCAACGGCGCGGCCAAGGCCGCCCCCCCCGACGCCAGTGACTTTGCGGTGCTGCTCAACGCGGCGCAAGGCAAGTTTCGCGAACGCCTGGGCAGCTGGCAGGCCCACCCACGCATCCTGGCGCTGCGCGAAGAGTCGCGCGCGCGCCTGGGCAAGCTGATTCTGCGCACCGCGCAGTGGGTGGCCGACGGCCGGGTCAGCGAAGACGCCGCGGTGCGCCTGTCCGACTGGATAGAGCCGCTGCTGCGCCGCGAGAGCTACCTGGCCCTGCTGCTGGAGCGCCCGAATGTGCACGAACGCCTGCTGCGCATGCTGGGTGCGGCCAAGTGGCCGGCGCGCTATCTGCTGATGCACCCGGGCGTGATTGACGAGCTGGCCGGCAGCGCCATGCTGGATGAGCGCTTTGACGCCGCCGAGTTCGAGGCCGAGATCGAACACCGCCGTGCCGCCCTGGCCGGCAGCGGCGAGGACGACGACGAGGCCCTGCTCAACCTGCTGCGCCGCGCCCACCATGCCGAAGTGTTCCGCACCCTGGCACGTGACGTGGAGGGACGCATCACGGTGGAGCAGGTGGCCGACGACCTGAGTGCCCTGGCCGAGAGCATGCTGCGCACCACCACCCGCTGGTGCTGGGAACGGCTGAAAAACCGGCACCGCGCCGACCACCGCTTTGCCATCATTGCCTACGGCAAACTGGGCGGGAAAGAGTTGGGCTATGGCAGCGATCTGGACATCGTGTTTGTTTACGACGACGCAGACGAGCGCGCGTTTGAAGTCTATGGCACACTGATCCGCAAGCTGATCAACTGGCTGACCGTCAAGACCGGCGAGGGGGACCTGTACGAGATCGACACCGCGCTGCGCCCCAACGGCAACTCCGGCCTGTTGATCACCAGCTTCGAGGCCTACGCCAACTACCAGCAGCAGCGCGGCAGCAACGCAGCCTGGACCTGGGAGCACCAGGCCATGACACGCGCCCGCTGCGTGCTGGGCGACGCCGACCTGCACGCGCGCTTTGACGCCGTGCGCGAGGCCGTCATCAGCACCGTGCGCGACGGGGCGGCGCTGCGCGCCGAGATCATCGACATGCGCGCCAAGCTCGGCAAGGCCAGGCCGGTCAAGGCCGGTCAATTCGATGTCAAGCACAGCCCGGGCGGCATGGTGGACATCGAGTTTGTGGTGCAGTTTCTGGTACTGGCCCACAGCGCGCAGCACCCGGATTTGCGCGCCAACGTGGGCAATATCGCGCTCTTGCAGCGCGCCCAGGTCTGCGGCCTGCTACCCGGCCACGTGGGCGACAACGCGGCCCTGGCCTACCGCACGCTGCGCCAGATCCAGCACCGGGCACGCCTGAACGAAGAGGCGACGCAGCTGGCGCTGGATCAGGTGCAATTTGAGCGGGATGCGGGGCTGGCCTTGTGGGCGGCGGTGTTTGGGTGATGCCAGGCCACTGCGGCTGCGTTGTTTCTCGCAGACGCGGGCTATGCCAGCGGCCTCAGGGTGCGGGTACGCACAAACCGGCCACCGGCAGCCACACGCGCAGCGCAATCCCAACCGAAGACATCAGCCGGCTCGAATCCGGTTCACCAGCTGCGTCGTCGAATAACCCGCCACAAAGGGCAGCGCCAGCGCGTGACCGCCCCAGCTTTCCACCAGGCTGGTCTCGGCCAGCTTGGCCATGTCGTAGTCGCCACCCTTGACCAGGATGTCGGGCCGGATCTCGCCGATCAGTTCCAGCGGCGTGTCCTCGTCAAACCAGGTGACCAGACTCACCGCCTCCTGCGAAGCCATCACGATGGCGCGGTCGGCGTCCTTGTTCAGGGGACGGTCATCCCCCTTGCCCAGGCGTTTGACCGAGGCGTCGGTGTTAAGTGCCACGATCAGGCTGCCGCCCAGGGAACGGGCCTGGGCCAGATAGACCACATGGCCGCGGTGCAAGACATCGAAAACGCCATTGGTAAACACCCAGGGTTTGGGCAGCGCTTGCATGGCTGCTGCCAGCTCGGTGCGCGGGTGGATTTTTTGCAAAAAGGCGGGCGGGGTGTCGGAGGCTTGCATGCGCCAGATGCTAGCAGGCCTTTCTGGCGGGACATTGCCCGGCACTTCGGTGCTTTAGCCGGCGACACGCATGCATAATCTTTGAGCACATGAACCTCATACCCATCGAAGCCGACTCGATCCGAATCGGATACCCGCTGCCCTGCGACCTGGTCGACAAGGATGGCACGCTGCTGGCCAAAAAAGCCTTTGTGATCCGCTCCAAAGACGATGTGCTGCACTTTGCCAACCGCAATGGCGGCCTGTTCATGGACGGGCTGGATGCCGAAGCCCTGCACAAATCCTATCTGGACCAGTTGCAGACCATGATGCGCAAGGACAAGTCGATCGGCGAGATTGCCGACTCCAAGCTGCAGGTGGACCGTGCCGTCAAACGCACGAGCGAGGTGACCGGGCGCCTCGACTGGCGCGACCTGCAGGCCGAGGCCCACCTGCTGCTGCGCGACCCGCACCGCGAAACCTTTTCCGAACGCCTGGACCACGTGCACCAGGTGCTGACCGAGGAAATGCACCGCAATGCCAACGGCGTGCTGTTTGCCCTGATTCACCTGTCGGCCACCGAGACCGAGATGTACAGCGCCACCCACGCCATGCTGGTCAGCGTGATGTGCGGGCTGGCAGCCCATGAGGTACTGAACTGGCCCGACCCGGTGGAGGTGTTGCTGCGCAAGGCCGCGCTGACCATGAACATCGGCATGACCGAGTTGCAGGACCGGCTCACCACACAAAAGAAGCCGCCCGATGCCTTCCAGCAATCCGTGATTGACCACCATGCCGAACGCTCGGTGGAGTTGCTGCGCGCCCAGGGCGTGACCGACCCGACCTGGCTGGAGGCCGTGGCCTCGCACCACGCCCAGACGCCCGGCGCCCTGCGCAGCAAGACGCCGGCGCAACGCCTGGCACGTGTGATCCAACGCGCCGACATGTTTGCGGCCCGCCTGTCGCCGCGGCTGACGCGTCCGCCCGTGACCCCCGCCGTGGCCATGCAGGCCTGCTACTTTGATGAAAACAAGGAAGTGGACGAGGCCGGCGCGGCGCTGATCAAGGCCGTGGGCATTTACCAGCCTGGCTCCTTCGTCAAACTGGCCTCGGAAGAAGTGGCGGTGGTGGTACGGCGTGGCAGCAACACCAGCACACCGCGCGTGGCCGTGGTGCTCAACCGCAGCGGCATGCCGACAGTGGAAAACGCCGTGCGCGACACCAGCCACAAGGACTACCGCGTGCTGGCCAGCGTGCCGCACAGCGAGGTCAAGGTGCAAATCAAGCTCGACCGCCTGCTGCCCCTGACCCAGCCCACCGGCGCCGACCGGCCCTGGTAGCAGCACCCGCCCACCCGGGCGCAAACGGTGCCCGGTAGCCCCTCCGAAGCCCTGCAATTCCCTGTCACAAACAGGGCCTTTGAACTGACACAGTCGAAAAAATACCAATCAGTCACAAAATAACTGCAAAGTTCAAAACCATGAAAATTGCAATTATTGGCTCTGGCATTTCCGGTCTGGCCGCCGCCCATGCACTGCGCGGCCAGGCCGCTCTGACGCTGTTCGAGGCCGGCGACTACTTTGGCGGCCACACGCACACCGTGGATGTGACCCTGGACGGGCCGCAAGGCCCGGTCACCCACGGCGTGGATACCGGCTTTCTGGTGTTCAACGAGCGCACCTACCCGCAACTGATCAAGCTGTTGGCCGAACTGGGCATTGCCACGGCCAAGTCGGACATGTCGTTCTCGGTGCAGGTGCCTGGCGGGCGCGGCGCATCGCCCCTGGAGTGGAGCGGCTCCTCGCTCAACACCGTGTTTGCCCAGCGCGGCAATCTGCTGAACCGGCGCTTTCTGGGCATGCTGCGCGAGGTGCTGCGCTTCAATGCGCTGGCCACCCGGCTGGCCCGCAGCGGTGCCGACTTTGAACTGCTGCAGCCACTGTCGGATTTCCTGGCGCAGCACGGTTTCTCGGACGTGTTTCGCGACTGGTATTTCCTGCCCATGCTGGGCTGCATCTGGAGCTGCCCGACCGACCAGATGCTGCAGTTTCCGGTTTCCACCATGATCCGCTTCTGCCACAACCACGGCCTGATCCAGGTGACCGACCGGCCGCAGTGGTGGACGGTGAGCGGAGGCGCGCGCCACTACGTGGACAAAATCGTGGCGGATGTGGACGACAAGCGCCTGCAGACCCCGGTGCTGGCGATCCGGCGCGACGGCCAGGGCGTGCTGGTGAGTTCACCCGGCAAACGCGAACACTTTGACCGCGTGGTGCTGGCCTGCCACTCCGACCAGGCGCTGGCACTGCTGTCCGACCCCAGCCCGGCCGAACGCCAGCTGCTGGGCGCCATCCGCTACCAGGCCAACCAGGCCGTGCTGCACACCGACACCCGCGTGCTGCCGCAGTCCCGGCGCGCCTGGGCCGCCTGGAACTATGCACGCGCCGCCGACGGCGCGCAGGAGCAGTCGCGCGTGTGCCTGCACTACCTGCTCAACCGCCTGCAGCCACTGCCGTTCTCGCAGAGCGTGCTGGTGTCGCTCAACCCGGTGCAGAAAATTGAACCGCAATACGTGCTGGGCAGCTACGACTACGCGCACCCGGTGTTTGACCTGGCTGCCATCCAGGCGCAGAAGCAGATCGGCAGCCTGCAGGGCCGGCGCAACACGTATTTTTGCGGCGCCTGGACCGGCTACGGCTTCCACGAGGACGGACTGGCCTCGGGGCTGGACGTGGCGCGCCGCATCACCGAATCGATGGCGCCGCCGCAGCGCCTGGCCGCATGAGCGAGGCCACCGCCCTGATCGGCTTCGGGCAGGTGCAGCACCGCCGCATGCGCCCGGCCGGCAATGCCTTCCGCTACGGCACCTATTTTTTGCTGCTGCCCCTGCGCAGCCTGCAAAGCGCAGGGCCGGGTCTGCTGGCACGCAACCGGCCGGCAGCACTGAGCTTTTACGACTGCGACCACGGCGATGGCCGCGGCCCCGCACAAGGTGGCGCCCTGGCCTGGCTGGACGCGCTGCTGCAGGCCCAGGGCATTGCCGATGCCGACGGCGAAGTCTGGCTGCACACCTATCCGCGGGTGCTGGGCTTTGCCTTCAAGCCGGTGAGCTTCTGGTATTGCCACCGCGCCGACGGCAGCCTGCGCGCGCTGCTGGTGGAGGTGAACAACACCTTCGGCCAGCGCCACTGCTACCTGCTGGACCAGCCCGCCTACGGGCAGGAACTGCGTGCCGACAAGGTATTCCACGTGTCGCCGTTTTGCGCGGTGGAAGGCAGCTACCGCTTCCGCTTCATGCTCACGCCCGACCGCAGCCGCACCGTGGCGCGCATTGACTACGACGACGCCCAAGGCCCGCTGCTGCAAACCAGTGTCAGTGGCAGGCTGGAGCCGCTCACGGCGGCCACGGTGCGGCGCGCCCTGTGGCGCTACCCGGCCATGAGCTGGAACGTGCTGGCCCGCATCCATTGGCAGGCGTTGCGCCTGTGGCTCAAGCGGGTGCCGTTTTTCGGCAAGCCCGCACTGCCTGCGACCTTTGTATCCCGCTAGAGATCGACCCCATGAACACCAACATCCTTGGCCCCACCGGGGCACAGCGTTTTGCCTTGCCGCGTGGCACACCGGCTGCGGCCCGCACGGTCTTCACACTGTTGCAAGGCCTGCGCCACGGCAGCCTGACGGTGCAATTGCCCGACGGCAGCATGCAGCGCTTTGGCGGCGACGCCCAGCCCCACGCCATGCTGGTGCTGCACAACTGGAAGGTTTGCAGTGCTGCACTCAAGTCGGGTGACATCGGCTTTGCCGAGGGCTATATCGCCGGCGACTGGAGCACCCCCAACCTCACCGATCTGCTGCGCCTGCTGGTAAAAAACCGGGCGGCGGTGGAGGCCGTGCTCTACGGCAGCTGGATCGGGCGGCTGTTCTACCGCATCAAGCACCTGCTGCACCGCAACACCCGCGCCAACAGCCAGAAAAACATCCACGCCCACTACGACCTGGGCAACGGCTTTTACGGCCTGTGGCTGGACCAGACCATGAACTACTCCAGCGCCCTGTTCAACGGCAACCTGCAGCAGCCCATGGCGGCAGCGCAAGACGCCAAGGTGCGGCGCGCGCTGCAGCAGGCCGGTGTCAAGCCGGGCCACCGGCTGCTGGAGATCGGCTGCGGCTGGGGTGCGCTGGCCGAGATGGCCACCCTGGAAATGGGCGCCCAGGTGACCGGTGTGACCCTGAGCACCGAGCAACTGGCCTATGCGCAGACACGCCTGCAACGCCGGGGTCTGGCGCAGCAGGCAGAGCTGCGCCTGCAGGATTACCGCGACATTGACGATGCGCCGTTTGATGCCATCTGCTCGATTGAAATGGTGGAGGCAGTGGGCCGCGAATACTGGCCGACCTACTTTGGCGCGGTGGCCAAGTTGCTCAAACCCGGCGGGCGCGCCTGCATCCAGAGCATCGTGATTGATGACGCCCTGTACGCGCGCTACATCGCCTCCACCGACTTCATCCAGCAGTACATTTTTCCGGGTGGCTGCCTGCCCTGCCCGCGCGTATTCAAAGAACAGGCCGAGGCCGCCGGCCTGGTGGTGGAACGCAGCCTGGCTTTCGGCGCCGACTATGCCGAGACCCTGCGGCGCTGGCGCGACCGCTTTCTGGCGCAGCGCCAGGCAGTGCTGGCCGGTGGCTTTGACGAACGCTTTGTGCGCATCTGGGAGTTCTACCTGGCCTACTGCGAAGCCGCCTTTGACGAAGGCAATATCGATGTGCTGCAGTACACCCTGCGCAAGCCGGCACCATGAGCCCGGCGCAGCAGCCCGTGCTCAGCCGCCGCACGCTGCTGCAGCACAGCGGCCGCTGGGCTGTGGGCGGCGGGCTGGGTGGGGTGCTGGCTGCAGCGGCCCATGCATCGGTTGAGACAACGGTGCTGCCCTTGGAGCTAGCCGGCGAACTGCCACAGGCACAGGCCCTGGGCACGGCCCGGCTGCGCTTTCTGGGCCTGGACATTTACGAGGCCCGGCTCTGGGCCCCGCGCAGCTTTGTGCCCACGGCCTATGCGCAGAGCCCGTTTGCGCTGGAACTGACCTATTTGCGCAGCCTGAGCGGACGGCGCATTGCCGAGCGCTCCCTGCAGGAAATGCGCCGCCAGGGCAGCTTCGGCACCGCGCGCGAAGCCGCCTGGCTGGACGCCATGCTGCAAACCTTTGCCGACGTGCAAAGCGGAGACCGCTTCACCGGCCTGCATACACCCGGCGCGGGTGCGCGCTTCTGGTTGAACGGCCAGGCCCGGGCGCCGGTGCGCGACGCCGAATTCAGCCGCGTCTTTTTCGGCATCTGGCTGGCGGATGCCAGCAGCGAGCCGCAATTGCGCGCCAGCCTGCTGGGTCACGCGGCGCCATGAGCACCCCAGCCACCAGCGCGCCACCGTTCGCCGCCATTCCGGGCCCGCATGCTGCACCGACCGGGGTGATGGCCCGGGATCCGGCCTTTGGCTGGCGCGAGGGCTGGCGCTATGGCCTGATGGGTTTGCCGCTGGCCTTTGTGGCGCTGCCGCTGTATGTGGTGCTGCCCCATTACTACGCGCTGCACTTCGGTGTGCCGCTGGCCAGCCTGGGTGCCCTGCTGTTGGGAGCGCGCCTGTTTGACGCGCTGGTGGATCCGCTGCTGGGGCGCTGGAGCGACCGCCTGTATGCCCGCTCGCCTGCAGCGGTACTGTCCTGGGCCGCGCTGGCCGCGGCGATCCTGGGCCTGGGTTTTGCCCTGCTGTTTTTTCCACCGGTGCGCGCCCTGCCGGGCCTGCTGGCCTGGGCGGCGGCCTGCCTGCTGCTGAGCTATGTGGCATTCAGCGCCCTGACCATCCTGCACCAGTCCTGGGGCGCCATGCTGGGCGGTGACGAGGCGCAACGCGGGCGCATCGTGGCCTGGCGCGAAGGCCTGGGCCTGGCCGGTGTGGTACTGGCCTCGGTGGCACCGTTGCTGCTGGGCATGGCCGCCACCACGGCCGCTTTTTTTGTGGCCCTGGCCCTGGGCTGGTGGGCCTGGAGCCGGGCCCGCAAACCAATGCCAGCGCCGCGATCCGGCAGCGTATGCGCACCGCATGGAACCCCCACGCCCCTGGCCGCAGCGGAGCCCGCTGCCGTGCAGACAAGAGGCCCGCTCACCCTGCGCGCCCCGGCTGGCGCACACGCCCTCTGGCGGCCATGGACGCAGCCGGCCTTTCGCGCGCTGCTGTCCGTGTTTGTAGTCAACGGCATTGCCAGCGCCCTGCCGGCCACCC
>CANBTQ010000028.1 GCA_947372425.1 Comamonadaceae bacterium
GACCATCCGCGGGCGGCCCTGCGCATCACCCGCAACCTCGCACGCGAGCTCTCACACCGGGTGCGCAGCACCTCGGCCATGTTGGCACAGGAGGCCGATGCACCGCACTCCAACTGGGCCAACAGTGCCATGGGCATGGTGAGCCGATAGTTCACAGCGCATGCGCGCCGCGACAAGCGGTGGCGGCCAGCCTGTGGGCAACAAAAAAGGGGCGCCCATGCGCCCCTTTTGCCCGGCCGTGTCAGGCCCTCAAGTCTGGCGTACCACCAGCAGGGAGACCTGGCTGATGCGCGTCAGGCTTTCGGCCACGCTGCCCACCAGCAGGCGCTTGATGCCGCCACCGCCATGCGCGCCCACCACCAGCAGGTCTGCACCCCAGGATTGCGCCGCTTCGGCAATGGCCTCGGCCACCCGCCGGTTGGCGGATTCGATCAGCATGCGCTCGGTCGGGCAGCCGGCCGCGGTGGCGCGGGCTACCGCATCGTCCAGCATCTTGTTGGCACCGATGCGGATTTCTTCCTTGATCTTGTCCACATTGATGAAGGAGCCCAGGCCCATGCCGTGTTGCATCAGGTCGGCCTCGTCCGCCACAAAGGTGATGCACAGGCGGGCCTTGAAGACCTGGGCCATGGCAATGGCTTCATCGAGTGCCCGGTTGGCGGTGGAGCTGCCGTCGATGGCGACAAATACGTGTTTTTTCATGGTTGTACTTTCGGTTTACTTGGCCACCAGCATGGTGAACGGCCAGACATAGGCTTCCAGCGTTACAAACACACCGACCAGGCAGGCCAGTGCAATCGAGTGGAAAAAGACAAAGCGCAGGATGTCGCCTTCGTGGTTGAACCATTTGGTGGCTGTTGACGCCACAACGATGGATTGGGCGTCAATCATCTTGCCCATCACGCCGCCTGAGCTGTTGGCCGCGCCCATCAGATTGGCCGACAGGCCCAGCTGCTCGGCCGCCACTTTCTGCATGCCGCCGAACAACACGTTGGAGGCGGTGTCGGAGCCGGTCATGGCCACGCCGATCCAGCCCATCAGGGTGCCGAAGAAGGGATACAGCACGCCCGAGTTGGCAAAGGCCAGGCCCAGCGTGGTGTCGGTGCCGGAGTAGCGCGTCAGCGTACCCAGACCCAGCATCAGCACGATGGTGGCCAGCGAATAGCGCACCAGCCAGAAGGTGCGCAGATAGACGGTGGCAATCTGGATCAGCTTGTAGTTCATCACCAGCGCGCCGACGATGGACGCCAGCAGAATGCCGGTGCCGGTGGCGGACAGCAGGTTGAGCGTGTAGACCGCAGCTTCCTTGGTCGGGTGGGCCACCACGGGCGCCACTTTTTCCACCATCAGGTGCAGGCCGCCCATTTCAAACTTGGGTGCATAGATGCCGTTGAGGAAGGTCTTGACCACCGGCAGACCCCAGATGAACACAAACACCGTCAGGATGGCCCAGGGCATCCAGGCGCGCACCATGTCGCCCATGGGGTGCTGGGTGATGGGGCCGGCTTCGGCGGGGGTATCGTCGTCGGCAGCACGGCCGGCCAGTGACACGGACGTCCAGATTTCCTTGGGTTGCCAGACGCGCAGGAAACCGATCAGGCTGGCCATGGAAATGATGGCCGAAATAATGCCGACCAACTCTGGCCCCATGTAGTTCGACACCAGGTACTCGGGAACGGCAAAGCTCACGGCCGTCACCAGAATGGCGGGCCAGACCTGCATCATGCCCTTGCGACCGGCAAAGGCCCAGACCAGCCAGAACGGCACCAGCAGCGAGAAGAAGGCCAGCTGGGTACCGATGGTGGCAGTGACCGCGTTCAGGTCATAGCCGTGCACCTTGGCCAGCGTGATCACCGGTGTGCCCAGTGCGCCAAAGGCCACCGGCGCGGTGTTGGCAATCAGGGTCAGGCCGGAAGCAGCCAGCGGCGAAAAGCCCAGACCGATCAGGATACCGGCGGTCACGGCCACGGGCGTGCCAAAGCCGGCAGCGCCTTCAAAGAACGCACCAAAGCAAAAGGCGATGAGCAGCAGTTGCAGGCGCCGGTCGCGGGTGATGCCGGAGAGCGAATCCTGCAGAATTTTGAAGCTGCCGTTCTGTTCGGCCAGCTGTTGCAAAAAGATGATGTTGAGCACGATCCAGCCAATCGGCAGCAGGCCGGTGAAGCCACCCAGCAGCGCCGCCTTGCCGGCCATTTCTGCCGGCATGCCATAGCCCAGTATCGCAATGGCCAGGGCGCTGATCAGGCCCAGGCCGGCGGCGATATGCGCCTTGATATGCAGAAAGCCCAGGCAGATCAGCATCACCGCCACCGGCACGGCAGCCAGTAGCGTTGAGATGACCATATTGCCGAATGGGTCGTAAATTTGTTGCCAGATCATGGAGATCTCCTCGTTGGTTTTTGAAAATTAAAAAGAATGAAATCGGGGTTCAGGGGCGCAGCCCGCGCCAGGTGGTGGTTGTGACTCAGCAAGCGGCGGCGTCCTCCTTGCGGCTGCACTCCTCGAGCAGATAGGCCACCGAGCGGTAGGGCCGTCCGGTCTCTTCGGTCAGGCCGATCTCGCAGGTGCGGTTGGTGGAAACGCCCTCGCAGCAGTTGCTGGGCAACTCGGCGTGGATCTTGCGCAGCGCGTGTGCATTGAGTTCGGGCACCACAAAGCCGCGGTCGCCGGCAAAGCCGCAGCAGGTCACGCCCGCGGGCTCGACCACCTGTTCGGTGCAGGCGGCCACCAGGGTGCGCAGCTTGTTATGGGTGCCGGTGCGGCGGGCGCTGCAGTTGATGTGCAGCGCAATCGGGCCGGGCGTTTTCTGTATGCGGTGCTGCAGGCGTGGCAGCAGGGCGTCCACCGCAAATTCATGGAAGTCCAGAACTTGCACCCGCCCGGCCAGCAGCTTTTGCATGCGCGCCGAGCAGGAGCTGGCGTCCAGGATGATGGGGTACAGGCCACCCTTGCCGTCGTCGGCTGCCGCCAGCAGCGCGGTGGTCAGCGTGTTGGCCATGGCATCGGCTTCCTCGGCCATGCCCTTGCTGGCCAGCATCAGGCCGCAGCAGAGTTTGTCAAAGCCTTCGGGCAGGCGCGGCGCATAGCCGGCACGCAGCAGCAGTTCGATCACCACATCGGCCAGGCCGGCTTCGTCGCTGGTGTTGCCGCCAAAAATGCGTGCGCCGCAGGTGGGGAAATACACCACCGGGTCGCCGTTGCCGCTGCGCAATTGCGGCGCGCGCCCGGCTTGCGGCATGGACTTTTTCCAGGCGCCGCCCGACAGCTTGTGGAGCAGCTTGCCGCCCACCACCTTGGAGGCGACATGGCCCACGCCGATGGCCGCACGGGACAAGGTGGCCACCGTGCCAAAGTGGTCGCCGGTGAGCTGCCCGACCTTCTGGCTGACGGTACCCAGGCCGCGGCCGCGCAGCAGGCGCGTGAGCTCGCCGGTATCTATGCCCACCGGGCAGGCGGTGGAGCACATGCCGCAACCGGCGCAGGTGTCCAGGCCGAAGTAGGCAAAGTCGGTGGCCACCGTGCCCGGGTCTTCCTGGGCCTTCTCGCGGCGCGAGAGTTCACGCCAGCTGACGATGCGCTGGCGTGGCGACAGGGTGAGACGGTGCGAGGGGCACAGCGGTTCGCAAAAGCCGCATTCGATGCAGCGGTCCACAATCGCCTCGGCCGCGGGCATGGGCTTGAGGTTTTTCAGGTGCGACGCCGGGTCGTCGGTGAGGATGACGCCGGGGTTGAGCAGATCCTGCGGATCAAACAGCGCCTTGATGCGGCGCATCAGGTCGGTGGCCTGCTTGCCCCATTCCATTTCCACAAACGGCGCCATGTTGCGGCCCGTGCCGTGCTCGGCCTTCAGGGACCCGTCGTACTTTTTCACCACCAGATCACAGACGTCGTCCATGAAGCGCGCATAGCGCTGCACCTCGGCCTCGTCGCCAAAGTCCTGCGTGAAGACAAAGTGCAGATTGCCTTCCAGCGCGTGGCCGAAGATGATGGCCTCGTGGTAGCCATGCTGGA
This sequence comes from Comamonadaceae bacterium, assembly GCA_947372425.1. GTDB lineage: Bacteria > Pseudomonadota > Gammaproteobacteria > Burkholderiales > Burkholderiaceae_C > Allorhodoferax. Next base: position 4,012 of record CANBTQ010000028.1, read on the forward strand.
GGAACAGGGCCTGCAAATCCAGCGTGGCGGCGGCCAGCGATTCGATCGGGAAGGCCACGTCTTCAATGATGACGGTGGTGCCGGCCTTGCGCATGGCTCCCACAGAGGGGAAGGTGCCCTTGCGCACTTTCCAGTACATCTCGCAGGTGGCGGTGTCGGTGGAAAACTGCGGTGCCTCCACCGTCTCAATGCCCTGCAAGGCGGCCAGCACGGCGTCCATCTTGAGTTGCAGTGCCGCCGCGGTTTCAGCCCGCACTTCAATCAGCAGCGCCGCCGCATCGGCACCCAGGGTCTGGATCACGGCGGGCAGGCCGGGTTTGGTTTCCACCGAGCGCAGGGCCGGGCGGTCCAGCAGTTCCACGGCCGCCACGGGTTTCGGTTTGAGTTGGATCACCGCATCGCAGGCGCTGGCAATAGTTGGGAAGAACACCAGGGCGCTGGCCTTGAACGGGTCTTCGGCCACGGTCTCAAACGTGATGCTCGAGATAAAGCCCAGCGTGCCTTCCGAGCCAATCATCAGGTGCGACAGGATGTCCACGGGATCGATGTAGTCGATCAGCGCATTCAGGCTGTAGCCGGTGGTGTTCTTGATCTTGTACTTGTGGCGTATGCGGTCTGCCAGTGCGTTGTCGGCGCGGGTCTGTTCGCCCATGTGTTGCAGTTCGTTCAGCAGCGCGCTGTGGCTGCTGCGGAAGGCGGCAATGCTGTGCGCATCCTGCGTGTCCAGCACCGTGCCATCGGCCAGCAATACGCGCATGCCTTGCAGGGTGCGGTAGCTGTTTTGCGCCGTGCCGCAGCACATGCCCGACGCATTGTTGGCAGCAATGCCGCCTATTTTGCAGGCGTTGATGGAAGCGGGATCGGGCCCGATCTTGCGGCCCAGGGGCGCCAGGCGGAAGTTGACCTCGCCGCCTATGATGCCCGGGCCCAAGCGCACGCTGGCAGCGTCCGCTGCAATCTCGCAGGTGGCAAAGCCCTCGCCGATCAGCATCAGCACGCCGTCGGTCACAGCCTGCCCGGACAAGCTGGTGCCGGCGGCGCGAATCGTCACCGGGCGCTGGTGGGCGTGGGCTATTGATAGCACGGCCTGCACCTCGGCTTCGTTCTCCACGATGGCAACCACCTCGGGTGTCAGGCGGTAAAAGCTGGCGTCCGTGCCATAGGCCAGGCGGCGCAGGTCGTCAAAAATAACTTGGCGTGCAGGCAAAGCCTGGCCTAAGGCGGTGATGAGTGGGCTCATTTCTTGTTCTCTTCTTTCAGGAGGTCGCGCAAGCGTTTGGCGGCGGGAATCAGGGGTGTGCGGCTGCGCGTCCAGGCACCCTGTTCCGACGGAGACATGGACCGTCCGCGGCTCATGAACCACGAGGCCAGGCGGTACATGCCAGAGCGGCTGTAGATCTGCGACCACATGGTCCACACCGCGGTGCCGGCCACTGTACGCCCGGCACCACTGCCGCGCAAGCTGGCATCTTCGGTGTGGGGTTTGGCCTGGGCCTCGTTGCGCAGGCGCACCAGGATGTCGGGAATCGGGATCTTCACCGGGCAGACTTCGCCGCAGGCGCCGCACAGCGTCGAGGCAAAGGCCAGCGGGTAGGTGCTCTCCAAGCCCAGCATGTGCGGCGAGATGATGGCGCCAATCGGGCCGGGATACGTGGTGCCGTAGGCGTGGCCGCCAATGCGCGCGTACACCGGGCAGTGGTTCATGCAGGCGCCGCAGCGAATGCACTGCAGGGTGGCGCGCAGTTCTTCGTCGGCATAGGCCTGGGTGCGTCCGTTGTCCAGCAGAATCACGTGCATTTCTTCCGGGCCGTCGAGCTCGCCAGCGCGGCGCGGGCCGCTGATCAGGTTGACGTAGGTGGTGATGGGCTGGCCTGTGGCGGAGCGCGTCAGCAGGCTCACGAGGGGCGCCACATGTTCCAGCTTTTCCACTACTTTTTCGATGCCGGTGATGGCAATGTGGATGCGCGGCACGGTGGTGCACATGCGGCCATTGCCTTCGTTTTCCACCAGGCACAGCGTGCCGGTCTCGGCCACCGCAAAGTTGACACCTGAGAGACCGATGTCGGCCTCGGCAAACTTTTGCCGCAACACGCGCCTACCGATGGCAATGAGTGCGTCCACGTCTTCGGTGTAGCGCACGCCCGGCACTTCCTTGGCAAACAGGGCGGCAATTTCCTGCTTGGTCTTGTGGATGGCCGGCATGATGATGTGCGAGGGCGTCTCACCGGCCAGCTGCACGATGTACTCGCCCATGTCCGACTCAAAGGCCTCGATGCCGGCGGCCTCCATGGCGTGGTTAAAGCCCACCTCTTCGCTCACCATGGACTTGCCCTTGATGATGCGTGTGGCCTTTGCCTTGTGGGCGATCGACAGGGCGATGGCATTGGCTTCGTCGCCGTTTTGCGCCCAGTGCACCTGCACGCCGCGTGCCTGCAGATTGGCCTCCAACTGCTCCAGCAGGCGTGGCAGATGCGCCAGGCTGTATTTCCTGATCGCTTCGCCCAGATTGCGCAGGCCTTGCAACTCGGAGTCGTCGGCAAACTGGGTCTTGCGCTTGCTTTGCAGATAGTCCATGGCGCCGCGGAAATTCTTGCGCTGCGCCGGATCGTTCAAGACGCTGCGGCTGCGCGCCTGGAAGTCTTCGCGCGGGTGGATGGGGATGACCTTGTTGTTCATGCCACACCGCCTACTGATTGGCCATTTGCTTGCAGCAGTAACAGCACCAGTTCCTTGGGGCCGTGCGCGCCATAGGCCAGGGTTTGCTGGATGTCGGCAGTCTTGCTCGGGCCGCTGATCAAGAGGGCGTTGGTCGGCATGGAACCGGTCCAGCCCTCGGCAGCCATGGCCTGGTGGAAGTCGGCGTGGATGTTCTTTTCATCCAGCAGCACAAAGTGGACGCTGGGCACCAGCGACATCAGGCGTGGCTCTTCGGCGGTAGGCCAGAGCACCAGGCTGCCGGTCTCGGCAATGGCGCTTTTGGCCAGGGTCAGCGCGGCGTCTACGCCATCAAACAAACGGTCCTGCCAGGCGGCAATCGGTTGCTCGTAACGCAGCACCTGCAGGCCGTGCGGTGCACAGGCTTGCACGGCCTTGCCATGCGGTGTGTGCTTGCCGATCAGCAGGCTGTGTAAGTGTTTGTCTGCCAAAAGCTGCAGCAGTTTGGCAGTCCAGTTGGCATGCGTGACGGCATGCACCTCGGTGTGCACGGCCTCCAAAGCGGCGCGTAGACGCGTGGCGCGTTGGGTCACGGTTTCATCGCGGCGCTGTGTGGCGTACCAGGCCGACACGTCGGGCAGCGCGGGTGCATTCGCTATGGATGCAGCGCGCAGCTTGCCAAAGATGGCGTCGCGCGCACTCATGCTGGTGCCTTGGCAGGGTTGGTGCGTTGCCACAGGAAGCTGGCGATGTGTTCGCCATTCAACGAGGGCTCCTTGCGACCGGCCAGCTCGTCCTGCTTGGCGGCGCGCCCGGTGATATTGAGCAGGCAGCCGCAATCGGCGCTGACCACGCAGCCCACGCCGGTGTCTTTGATGGCCGCCACCTTCTCGGTAACGATGGCCTCGGAGATGTCCGGGTAGAGCAGGGCAAAGGTGCCGCCAAAGCCGCAGCACTCTTCCACGCGCGCATGCACATCCACCTGCACCTTGTCCAGGCTGTCGAGCAGCGCCACGCTGGTCTCGTGCGAGCCCATTTGCCGCCGCGCGTGGCAGGAGGTGTGCAGGGCCACATGGCGCGGCGCACCCAGGTCCGGGTGGTCAAAGTTCACCACGTGCACCAGAAACTCGGTCAGTTCATAGACCCGCTCGGCCAGCGCAACGGCCTTGGCATGCAGCACTGGGTCCTTGGCAAACAGATGCGGGTAGTGCGTGCGCATCATGCCGCCGCACGACCCCGAGGGCACCACCACCGGCCAGTCTTCGGTAAACAGATTCAACTGGTGCAGCGCCACGCTGCGCGCTTCGTCGGGGTAGCCGCTGCTGTGTGCCGGTTGGCCGCAGCAGGTCTGTTGCGCGAGGTAATGCACGCGGATGCCCTCGCGCTCCAGCAGGCGCACCGTGTCCAGCCCGGCCTGCGGGCTGAACTGGTCCACCAGACAGGTGGAAAACAGGTAGACGTCAGCCGGTTTGGCCGGGTACTGGCGGGTCGCGAGCGCGTGCGGGTCCATGTCCATTCTCCTCGTTATTTTTCCAAGTGGTAAAGTGGTATTACCAATCAGGTGACGCAATGTAATGGCCGAGGAGACGCGCTGTCAATTGAATTTGGCGCAATAACCGTGAAATATTTACGGAATGTTCAAAATGCTAAACTGGTCATACCAATAATTTCGCATCATGAACACCGCCCGTCCCGCCCTGAGTCGTATTGCCGATATCGTTGCCCGCGACCTGGAGCAGCGCATTCTGGAAGGATCGCTGAAAGCCGGAGACCGCCTGCCTTCCGAGCGCACACTGGCGCTGGAGCTGGCGATTTCGCGGCCCAGTCTGCGCGAAGCGATTCAGAAACTGGTGCACAAGGGCCTGCTGGAAACCAAACATGGTGGCGGCACGGTGGTGACCAATCGGCTGCAAGCCAGCTTTTCCGACCCCTGGCAGGACATGCTGCAGACGCATCCGCTGTTGCAGACCGACATGCTGGAGTTCCGCCACATGCTCGAAGGCGAGGCCGCCAAACTGGCGGCTGAACGCGCCACCGACGTGGATCTGGCGCGCATTGACGTGGCCTATGCTGCGCTGGCGCAGGCGTATGACAGTGACGACATGACGGCCTGCATTGATACCGATGTGGCTTTTCACCAGGCGATTGCCGACGCCTCGCACAACAGCCTGATCGGTCATCTCTGGGCCAGCCTGATGCGCGTGATCCACGGCCATGTGTCCGACAACCTAGTGCACCTGCACGCCATCCCCCGGCAATGGGAGCAGCTCAAGTCCCAGCACCAAGCGATCTGGGAATCGGTGCGCCGGCACGAGCCTGAGGATGCCATGCGTGTGTCACGCGAGCACATCAGCTTCGTGCGGCAAAGCATGGCCGAGGCCGCCAAGGTGGAAGACCGGCGCAATAGCGCACTGCGCCGCCTGAGCTGAGCCAGCCCCCGAATTTTCCGGACGGTGACGAGGTAAGAAGGGCTTGAGCATTTTTTGATCAAGCTTTAGGCTGGCAGGGGTGTTCTACTCCCCGGTTTCCAACCCAAACACATCTGATGAAAAAAATTCTTTGCACCTTGCTGTCACCCTTGCTGTGTGCCCATCTTTGCGCCGCCGAGTTGTTTCCCGATGGCCAGCCGGACGCCTATCAGCAACAGTCACCATTGGAGAACCCCAGCACGGTGGGCGGCTATGCAATCTATCCCGGACAGGGTGATTGGCGGATTGCATCGCTCGCCCTGCAAAAAACCGGGGCCTTGGGTACCGCTGAAGCCTTGTCACTTGGGACCGTGGCTCTGGAGCAGTTCGGCCCCGGCGGCGAGTGGCTTGCCGGCATGTGGCTGGCGGCCAATCTGGTGAACGTGTCCACCAACCAGTACATGACCGGCAGTCCCTGTTCAGGCGGCCACCTGATTGCAGTCAACAAGGGCCGTGGTCGGGACGACAACTGCCTGACGGTGGACCCGGACAGGGCACAGATAGGCGGCAGAACGGTGCCACTGATGCTGGTGCGAATCTCGCAGGCCAAAAGTGCCGGGCGTTTGTACAAGGTGGCGCTGGCCTTGAATATGGAGTTGTTGGGTTTTCCAGACGCCAGGCCGGAAGATTGGACTGCCCAGGCTGTGCAGACCTCACCCCAACGCAAGGCTGTGGTCGAGCAGTTGCAGCAATGGGCGGAGGCGCTGCAGGATGGCAGCGCCCGGGCCATCGATTTCAGCAAGCCCCAGGACGCGTTCGCCAAAGTCCCGTCCTACCTCACACTCATGCAAGTACCTGCCAACCTGGCGGACGGTACTTTTCCGCAAGCGTTTCAGGCCGCTGTGCTGGCCACGCGCGACAAACCCGGTTTCAAGGCCATTGCCTACAGCCGCATCTCGCCGCAGAACTTTCGCTGGCAGAACCGCTACGGAATGGGCGACCAGGAAAGCGCCGACCGACAGGCTCTGGAAAGTTGCGAAAGCGGCAGACCGGCGAGTGCACCGCAGTGCCGCTTGTATGACCTGGGTGGTGGCGCGAAGCCCGCTCCGCAGTAGGCTCAGCGTGCCAGCCACTCCACAAAGTCTTTCTGCATCGCGGCACTGATGCCGTGGTCCATGGCGTAGAGACGCAGGCTGTGCGCCACACCCAGTTGCGTCAGCAGGGCGTCTGATCGATGCGCCCATTGCACCGGCAAGGTGTTGTCCTGTTCGCCGTGGCTGAGAAATACCGTGAGATTGGCCAGGCGCTCTTTGCTAGCCAACACGGGCTCCAGCTCCGGCAGGATGCGGCCCGACAGCAGGCCAAAACCTTTCAGGCTTGCGGGGGAGGATAGGGCCACGCTGGCGCTCATGATGCCGCCCTGGCTGAAGCCGGCTAGCACCGTCTGGCTTGCCGCGATGCCGTGCTGCTGTTGCAGTTGCTGCAGCAGCGTGATCAACAGGGTGCGGCTGCTTTCTGCCTGCTCCGGAGAAATTTGCGGACCGGTTGGGGTGAAGCGCACCTGGAACCAGGCGAACTGCGGGCCGCCGAGTTGCAGCGGGCCGCGCGCCAGCACCACCAGCGTGTCGGGGTCAATACCGTCGGCCAGGTTCAACAGATTGGTTTCATTGCCGCCCACGCCGTGCAAGAGCACCAGCAGCTTGGTGGGTTTGGCGGGTGCGGGCAGGCGCTGGCGGTAATGCAGCTGGGTGGCGCTGTCTGTTTGCAGTTCGCTCAGGGAGTAGGTCGTGGTGTTCATGTTGTGTGTTCCTAGTGTGCCAATCCATGCGCTGCGGTGGGCAGGCCCCAGACAAAGGAGTCCATGGACAGCATGCCATGTTCAATGCCGCCATCAATCAGCTGCGCCGCGTCACCCTCGATTTGCGCACCCAGGGCCACCAGCAGCGGCAGGAAATGGTCTTCGGTCGGGTGCGCCCGCTCGGCGTGGGGCGCTTCGCTGCGGTAGCGGATTACCGGTTGCACGGCATTGGCCAGCACGGCGGTTTTGACCCAGTTGGAAAACTCCTGCACATAGTGATCGCCCGCTGCCACACCACGGCGGAATTCGCCCAGGTTGTGCGTCATGCTGCCGGAGGCCACGATCAGCACGCCCTGTGCGCGCAGCGGCGCCAGGGCGCGACCGAGTTGGACGGCCTGCTCGGTATGCAGGTCGTAAGGCATGGAAACCTGAAACACCGGAATTTGTGCCTTGGGCAACAGATGAAACAGCGGCACCCAGGCGCCATGGTCCAGGCCGCGGCGCGTATCCAGGCTGGCGGCATAACCGGCATCCGTCAGCAGCGCGGCCACTTGCGCAGCGAGTTCGGGCGCACCGGCTGCCGGGTACTGCAGGTCATACAGGGCGGAGGGGAAACCGCCGAAGTCGTAAATCGTCTCCGGTGCCGCGGTGCTGGACACCGCCACGCCCCGGGTTTGCCAGTGCGGTGACACCACCAGCACGGCACGCACGCCTTCGAGTTGTGCGCCCAGCGCCCGCAATTGCGGGCCCAGCTTGCCGGGCTCCAGGGCAAAGGTGGGTGCGCCGTGGGAAATGAAAAAGAGCGGGGTCGGGGCGGTGCTTGGCATACGGTCTTTCGTGGTGGTTGGCGCGGTTTGGCTGCGTATGGCGTGAACTGTATTGGCTTTGAATCAGAAGATAAACGTGCAAAAATAGGATTCATTGTTTCGATTGGAGGGATAGTGGATCGATTCCTGGAAATGCAGGCCTTCAATGCCGTGGTGGATGCCGGCAGCTTTGTGAAAGCCGCGGACGCGCTGGACATGTCCAAGGCAGCCATATCGCGCTATGTGGTCGATATGGAAACGCGGCTGGGCGTCAGGCTGCTTCACCGCACCACCCGGCGCCTGTCGCTTACCGACGAAGGCCAGGTGTTCTATGCCCGCAGCAAGGAGCTGCTGGCCGAACTGGAGGAGGCCGAGGCCGAGGTCACTTCGCGCAGCGAGGCCGCCACCGGCCTGCTGCGCGTGAATGCGCCGTTCACCTTTGGCATCCTGCAACTGGCGCCCTTGTGGGGCCAGTTCAAGGCGCAAAACCCCAAGGTATCGCTGGACATCACCCTGGCCGACCGTCTGGTCGATCTGGTGGAGGAGGGCTACGACGTGGCCATTCGCATTGCCAGCCTGGCCAGCTCCACCCTGGTGAGCAAGCGCCTGGCCACCACGCGCATGGTGTTGTGCGCCTCGCCCACATACCTGGCGCAGCACGGCACGCCTACGCATCCGTCGGAGCTGGCGGCCCATGCCGTGATCGCCTATGTCTACTGGGCGACCCGCGATGAGTGGCGTTTTGACGGGCCCGACGGCCCGGTCAGCGTCAAGACCCAGCCCATCATGAGCACCAACAGCGGTGACACCTGCCGTGCCGCCGCACTGGCGCACCAGGGCGTGATCCTGCAGCCCAGCTTTCTGGTCGGGCCGGACATCGCCGCCGGCACGCTGCTGGAGCTGATGCCGCAATACCGCTCGCTGGAACTGGGCATTTATGCCGTCTACCCGACGCGCAAACATGTGCCGGCCAAGGTGCGCGCGCTGGTGGACTTTCTGCAGGAGCACTTCAGCCAGCGCCACAAAGACTGGTAGGCCGGCACCCTTTGGCAAAGCCGTCCGCAGACCATGCGCAATGCCGAACTGCGATACTCGTACATGCCTTTCCCGCTGCAACCATGACCACGTCTGACGACAGTTTCCACAGCTACGAGCCGCGCGCCGGCCACGGCTTGGCGCACGATCCTTTCAACGCCATCGTCGGCCCCCGCCCGATCGGCTGGATCTCCACGCGCAGCGCGAGCGGGGCGGTGAATCTGGCGCCCTACAGTTTCTTCAATGCGTTCAACTACGTGCCACCCATCATTGGCTTTGCCAGCATTGGCGCCAAGGACACGCTGCGCAATATCGAGGAAACCGGCGAGTTCGTCTGGAACCTGGTCACGCGCCCGTTGGCGGAACAAATGAACCGGACCTGTGCGCCGGTAAGGCCGGATGTCAATGAATTCGAACTGGCGCAGCTGGCAGCCACGCCCTGCACCCGGGTGGCCGTGCCGCGCGTGCGCCTGAGTCCGGTGGCCTTTGAATGCCGCAAGACCCAGGTGCTGCAATTGCAGGGGCTGGATGGCAACCAGGTGTCCACCTGGCTGGTGCTGGGCGAGGTGGTGGCGGTGCATATCGCCAAGCGCCTGCTCAAGGACGGCATTTACCAGACCGCTGAATCAGAGACCGTGCTGCGTGGTGGCGGTCCGGCCGACTACTTCCAGGTCGGGCCCGAGCAGCTCTTTCGCATGTGGCGCCCCAACTAGTGCCGGTGCCCGTATTCCCTGTACAACATAGCATGAGCCCCCATTCAACCGAAACCCGCATCACGGAAACCCTGCAACAGGCCTATGCGACAGCCCGTCGCCATGCCGGTGCCGGCGACTGTATCGTTGTCCTGCACATGGGCGCGCAGCACAGTGGTATTGCGCTCGGCCTGGGGCCTGAGCCGGACCTGGTCAAGCTCTTGCCTCTGGGCGCCGTGCGCACCGCCCAAGAGCAGTTCAGGACCACGCCACCCACGCCACTGGCCCTGGAGAATGCCATTCAGGTGGTGGAGGATGTGGTGATGCCGCTGCGCGCCGTGATCCCGCGTGCCGCATTGCTCTTCTGTACGGATGCCGCCGTGCGCGAGATTGCACTGCTGGCCGGCGTGGTGCCGGCTGAGACTGTGCGGTTGTCGCTGGAGACCATGGAGCGTCTGTTCAACCGGCTGATCGCCGTGGTGGAAGGCTCGCCCGCAGCCCACCAGGGCCTGCCGGAGACCAACAGTTTTGCGGCCACGCTCCTGATCCTGCGCGAGTTCATGCACCACCTGCAGTTCGCGCACATCGTGGTGTTGCATGCGCAATAAAGTGGCCGTGCCGTGGGCCCGCGTGGCCTGGATGCTGGAGCCCAAGGCCTGGACCGTGCAGGCAGCTTGGTATCTGGCGTACCGGGTGGCGGACTATGTGGTGCTGAACCTGGGTGAAGACGCGGCCATGGTGGCCTTGTGTTTTGTTAATTGACCTGTATCAGTGGGTATTGAAGTCTGGTGGTGCCGGTCAACGCCTGTAAGCGACAATGCGTTCTGGATGAATATACTTATTTCATTTTTCAACCCTTGAGGATTTTTGCCATGTCGAATCGCCGCGAATTTATCGTTCAGTTCAGCCTCGGAACCTCCGCCCTGTTGGCCAGCCAGGCTTTTGCCCAAGGTGCCATGGTGGCTGACGCCGATCCACAAGCGGCAGCCCTGGGCTACCACGCCGATGGCAGCAAGACCGACAAGACCAAGTTCCCCAAATACGCTGCCGGTCAGCAGTGCGGTAGCTGCGCCCTGTTCCAAGGCAAGGCTGGCGACAAGGCCGGTGCCTGCCCGCTGTTCGCTGGCAAGCAAGTGTCTGCCAACGGCTGGTGCAGTGCCTACGCCAAGAAGGCCTAAGTCCGGCACCGCACAAGGCTGCGTTTGTCTGACGACAACCAGGTAGAAATACCGCAGTCCTTTATTGCGCTGTTCATAGAACCGGGTCGCAGCAAGCCAGCTGCGACCCGGTTTTTTATTGCCGAGCGCTATGAGCTATGCGAAGACATGGCCAACCTGCTGACGCAAACCGCGCAGGAAATGCTGCATGCATTGGGTATCGCGGAAAGCGATGTGCTGCAGCGCTGCTACCAGGGGCTGGTAGTGGACAACGGCGTCTTCCATGCACAGGAAGCCGAGTGGGTGGTGCGCCGCCTGGCCGAGCTGTCGCAATGGCCGCAGCCGCTTGTCCTTGCGCGTGCAGCCTGAAGGCTCAGCCAAACGTCCTGGGCAGGACGCCGGTAGCGCCGGGGCGCAGCAAGAACACACTGCCTGAACCCGGATACTGCGCCAGTTGCGCCTCTGTCATGCCGTTGCGCGCGCTGGTCACCACCAGACTCTTCAGGTCTTCACCACCAAAGGCCACGCAGGTGATTTGCAGGGCCGGCAGGTCAATACGCTGCAGCAGTTCTCCATCGGGCGTGAATTGCCGTATGCAGGCGCCACCCCAAAAGGCGATCCAGACGTTGCCGTCGGCATCCAGGGTCATGCCATCGGGCGTGCCTTGCTGGCCGCCAAAGCGCTTCCAGGGCTGTTTGTCCATCAACTCGCCATGCGGGCTGAGGCGGTAGCTGTACACGCGGTTCAGCCCGCTGTCGGTATGCAGCATGCGCCGTCCGTCTTCACTGATGCAGGGGCCGTTGGCAATGTGCAGGCCCTGCTCCAGCACGGTCCAGCTGCCGTCCGGGTCCAGCCGCGTCAGCTGTCCGTCTGCGCGGCTGGTGTCGCGGTTGTTCATGGAGCCAGCCCAGATGCGGCCATGGCAATCCGCCTTGGCGTCGTTCAGGCGCACATCCATCTGTCCCGCATGCGGCGAACCCAGCTTCTCGATGCGCAACGCCGGCTCCAGCCAGATGCGTGCAAAGCCGGACTGCAATCCCGCCATAAAGCCGTCGCCGTCCGTGCGCGCGATCAGCCAGCCGATGCGCACGGGCATCTTCCAGCTTTGGCGGGCATCGGTGGCAGGGCACCAGGCGTGCAGCGCACAGCGGGGGATGTCGACAAAAAAGAAACGGCCCGAAGGCGCATGCCACATGGGTCCTTCGCCCAGATCCAGTTCGGCCGGCCAGACCGTTTGTATCGTTTGGTTGCGCGGGGGAGGGAAGCTTGCTTGTGTGGTATTCATCATACAAATAATGGGTTTTCAGTCAGTCAATTTGCAGCGCTGCCGCCGGCGCAATGCGCGCCTGTTTCATCAGCATGCGGGTGTCGGCGAGCATGCCGGCCATGCGGTGCAGTGCGCTCTGGGCGTCGCCGCTTTCAATGGCTTCAAACACCTTCTGGTGGTCCGGCAGTCCGCGTTTGAAGTCCACGGCCGAGCGGGCCGTGACCCCCAGCAGGGATTCCAGCGCACTGCCGATGATGGCGGCCAGCGGCATCAGCAAGGGGTTGTTGGTGGCGCGCAGCACGGCCGTGTGGAAGGCCAGGTCGGCCTCCACCCATTGCGCGATGGTTGACGCATTGCGCATCTCGCCGAGGGCCGAGCCGATGGCCGCCAGCTGCGGCCCGGTGCGGCTGGTGGCTGCCAGCGAGGCGGCGGCGGGTTCAATGATTTCGCGCAATTCCGTCAGGTGGCGCAGGAATTCGGCGTCCACGCCGGTGGCGCAGCGCCAGGCCAGGATGTCGGGGTCCAGCAGATTCCACTGGTCCCGCACCCGTACCCGCGTGCCGATGCGCGGCCGGGGCTCCAGCAGGCCTTTGGCAGCCAACACCTTGACGGCTTCGCGCAGCGCGGTGCGGCTGACCTGCAACTCCTGGCACAGCTGGTCTTCATTGGGCAGCAGGGCTCCGGCCGGATAGGCGCCGCTGACCACGCGCCGCCCCAGCTCATTGACCACCAGGCCGTGCAGTTTGCGTCCGGCATAGGTGGCGGTGCGGCTGGCACTGCGGGAGGGCGGGGTGGAGGGCACGGTGAATGGGTCGGTCAGTTGGTGTTTTAATCATCATATGTTTAAATTGGCATCCGGGCAATGCACAACACAACTTCAGAACACTCATGGCTTTGAACACATCCATACAGGTGGTGGGCGTCGATTGGGGCACCACACACCGCCGCGCCTATGCACTGGACGCCAGCGGCCGGTGCGTCGCCGAGCATGCCGATGATGACGGCGCGCTGGCCTGCAAGGGCCGCTTTGCAGAGGCACTGCAGGCACTGTTGAACAACATGCAGGCGCGGCCGCGCACGGTGTTTTTGTCGGGCATGGTGGGTAGTGCCCTGGGCTGGCAGGTCGTGCCGTATGTGGATGGTGCCGTGGGCTTGCCCGCACTGGCGCGGCACATGGCGCCCGTTGCCTATGCGCCAAGCGCCGGTGCGCCGGCCGCGGGCCCGGCGGTCGCCATTGTTCCGGGGTACTGCGTGCGCGACGAAGGTGCTCATCCGGATGTGATGCGGGGCGAGGAAACCCAATTGCTGGGCGCGCACTGCCTGGGGCATACCGACGGCTGGTTTGTGCTGCCCGGCACGCACAGCAAATGGGTTGAGTTGCGCGCCGGGCGGGTGGCCCAGTTGCGCACCTACATGACGGGCGAACTGTTTGATCTGCTGGGCCGCCACGGCACGCTGGCGGCTGCGGCTTCGTCCGGCGCGTGGGATGCGGGTGCATTTGCACACGGTGTGCAGGCGGCGCAAGGCGGCAGCGCGCTCAGCCACCAATTGTTCGGCTGCCGCGCGCGCGTGGTGTCGGGTGACATGGAGGCATCTGGCAGCCGGTCCTACTTGAGTGGGTTGCTGATTGGCACCGAGTTGCATGACGTGCAGCAGGCCCAGCTGGCGTCGGCCGCAGGCCAGGGCTTCAAGCTGATCGGCTCGCCGGCCCTGGCCACGCACTACCAGGCGGCGGCGGCCCTGCTGGGCATGCAGTTCGAGGTGCTGGATGCGCGCGCCGCATTCATTGCCGCAACCCACTATCTGGATCAACACAGGACATTGGTATGAAGACTACACAGCAATTGTTGCAACAAGCGCGGCGCATGCCGCTGGTCGCCATTCTGCGGGGGCTGGACCCGGCGGCTGCCGTTGACGTCGGGCTGGCGCTGTATGCGGCGGGCTTTCGCACCCTGGAGGTGCCCTTGAACCGCCCCGGCGCATTGGCGTGCATCGAACAACTCACCCGCGCCCTGCCGGAAGACGCACTGGTGGGCGGCGGCACCATGCTGACAGTGAC
>CANBTQ010000029.1 GCA_947372425.1 Comamonadaceae bacterium
TTCGGGAACCGGTTGGCGAATGTAGTCCTCATTGCGCACACGCGCCGGCAGCAACACGGCCTTTTGTTCCACCTCGGTATAGGGAATCTGGCTTAGCAGGTGGTCTATGCAGTTCAGGCGCGCGGTCTTCTTGTCCACCGCCTGCACAATCCACCAGGGGGCCTCGGGAATGTGGGTGCGCTCCAGCATGGTCTCTTTGGCCTTGGTGTACTCCTCCCAGCGCACGCGAGATTGCAAGTCCATGGGGCTTAACTTCCACTGTTTCAGTGGATCGTGGATGCGTCCTAAAAAGCGCGAGTGTTGCTCTTCGTCGGTGATGGAAAACCAGTACTTGATGAGCTGGATGCCAGAGCGTGCCAGCATCTTCTCGAACTCGGGCACGGTGCGGAAGAACTCTTCGTATTCCTCATCCGAGCAAAAGCCCATGACCCGCTCCACACCGGCGCGGTTGTACCAGCTGCGGTCAAACAGCACCATCTCGCCGGCGGCCGGCAGGTGCGACACATAGCGCTGGAAGTACCACTGCGTGCGTTCGCGGTCATTGGGGGCGGGCAGGGCGGCCACGCGCGCCACGCGCGGGTTCAGGCGCTGGGTGATGCGCTTGATCACGCCCCCCTTGCCGGCGGCGTCGCGTCCTTCAAACAGGATCACCACCTTGTGCTTGCTGGCCACCACCCAGTCCTGCAGCTTGACCAGCTCGCCCTGCAGGCGGAACAGTTCCTGGAAGTAGGTGCGCCGGGCCAGGCGTTCGGCCTCGTTGCGCGGCTTGCCGGTGGCTTCCAGCTCTTCCATGTTGCGCTCTTCGAGCTCCATCTCCAGCTCTTCGTCATAGCTGTCGAGCAGGTCCTCGCGCAGGCGGCGCATCATTTCTTCTTGTTGGCTGGGGTCGATGTTCATGGAGTGGATTGCCTTGGCGTGGTGAGAATAAATCAGCCTAGCATGCTTCAAGTAAGTTTCAATTGTGTGACGGGACAAACGACGCGGCGCATGAATTCCCAAGACAGGTCCGCATCCGCATCCGTTGCCTATTTATTGCAGAGATGTGACGGTCTTGCGACAGGGTTGTGCACCCATGAGGGCATGTCAAAAAAGTGACTTTTTAAAAGCACAAAAACCGTCAAATGCCGGGGCTATGATGACCGCAAAATTGAATTGCAACCTCTGGGAATACCACTATGCGCGCCATCAAAGAAGCCCGACACCTGATTGAAAAAGCACCCGACGATGCATCGGCGCAGATACTTGCCAGGCTGGTTGTGGCGCTCGAAACCGAAGTCAACTTTTCCATCTCGGATATCTACAAACTCAACCGTGAACAGTTTGATCTGGCCCTGAGAATTTTGCAGGAATGGCGTTTGGACCGCTACTACGCCGGCAAGGCACGCCTGTTTGGCACCGCCCTGCACGCGTCGGAGATTGCGCAAAAAGACTGAAGCCTCAACCGGGTAAGAAATGCACCCGGTCCATCAGGGCTTGCAGCTCGTCCAGCGCGTGCTGCGTGTCAGCCGCAAACCAGTCCGGGCGTTTGCCCGCCTCATCCCAGCTGCGCAACTGCTGCGCATCCAGTGCGTGGGGATTGGCCTGAAAGCGTACGCATTCTTCCAGATCCATGGGGCCGCCCTGTAGCGCCAGGCTGCGCACCGAGTCGGCCGAAAGCCGTGCCTGGTATTCCGGGTAGGTCGCCACCAGGTAGCGCTTGGCCGCCACATGCAGGCGTACCGGCTCGGCCACCGCCGGGCCCCAGATGGCGCCCAGCAGGCGCGCACCGGCGTCTTCGTGGCGGTCGTCAATCCCGTGCAGCGTGGGCGTGCCCTGCAGATCGGTCAGCAGATGGCCCACGTCATGCAGCCAGCTGGCCAATTGCAGGGCCTGTGAGGCGCCGGCCAGGCGTGCCAGTTGGCCGCACTGCCAGGCATGCTGGATTTGTGAAATGCCCTCGCCTTCGTAGGCCAGAGCGCCTTTGCGGGTCAACAGTTCCAGAATGGCGTGCGGGTTGTTCATCACCGCATCGTCAACCCGCGCCATGAAGTCTTGATGACAGCCCCCCGCGGTGTGCCATGCAAGCTTCACGTCCATGTCACGAATGTTTCACGGCGCGCGGTAAAGATGCAGGCCATGAGTACCCTGCCTGTTCCTGCCATCCGTGTTGCACACGCGAGCAAGTCGTTCAATCGACGGGCCAAGGCGCTGGATGGTGTCAGCGCCAGCATACGGGCCGGTGAGTGTGTGGGGCTGCTGGGTGCATCGGGTTCGGGTAAATCGACCCTGCTGCGCAGCATCTGTGGCCTGGAGCGCCTGGATGGCAAGAGCAGCAGCGTGGAGCTGTTTGGCCAGACGCTGCAAAGCGGCGGCGTCTTGAGCCCGGAGATCCGTGCCCTGCGCCGCCAGACCGGCATCATCTTCCAGCAGTTCAATCTGGTGGGCCGCATGAACGTGCTCAGCAATGTGCTGACCGGTCTGCTGCCGCACATGCCCTTGTGGCGCGCCTTGACGGGCCGCTTCAGTGCGCAGGAGCAATTGCAGGCCCTGCAGGCCCTGGAGTCGGTGGGCCTGGCCGACTATGCCTTTCAGCGCGCCTCCACCCTCTCGGGCGGGCAGCAGCAACGCGCTGCGGTAGCCCGTGCCCTGCTGCAGGGTGCACGCATTTTGCTGGCCGACGAGCCGGTGTCCTCGCTGGACCCGGAAACCGCCCGCCGCGTGATGGACCTGCTGCACCACCTCAACCGCACGCAGGGCATGACCCTGGTGGTGAGCCTGCACAACGTGGCCATGGCGCGGCGCTATTGCGACCGCATCATCGCGCTGCGCGCCGGTGAACTGGTCTTTGACGGCTCACCCATGGAGCTCGACGACAGCCGCTTGCGCCACCTGTATGGCGCCAGCACCGAAGAGCTGCTGATGGACCACAACCCGCTGGAAACCCCGCCGCAATCCCATGCGCTGCACGCAATGCCGCTGGCAGCCTGACCCGTTTTTTTTGGAGCAACACAATGAAGCCTTTTCACGCAATTACCGCCACCGTGCTGACACTGGCCGGCATCGCTGCCAGCGCCCAGGAAATCAACTTCGGTGTCATCGCCACCGACTCTGCCAGCGTGGAGCGTGACCGTTGGGAGCCGCTGTTCCGCGACATGGAAAAGAAGACCGGCCTGACCATCAAGTCCTTTTATGCCCCCGACTATGCCGGTGTGGTCGAAGCCATGCGCTTCAACAAGGTGCAAGTGGCCTGGTATGGCAACAAGGCGGCCATCGACGCGGTGGACCGCTCCAACGGTGAGGTCTTTGCCCAGGTGAAAAAGGCCGACGGCTCGCTGGGTTACAGCTCCCTGCTGATCACGCAAAAGGACAGCCCCTACAACAACCTGAATGACGTGCTCAAAAACAGCAAGTCCATCAACTTCGGCATCGGCGACCCCGGCTCTACCAGTGGCTTTCTGGTGCCCAGCTACTACGTGTTTGCCCAGAACAAGGTGGACTCGCGCACCGCCTTCAAGACCATTCGCAACGCCAGCCATGGCGCCAACATCCAGGCGGTTCTGGCCAAGCAACTCGATGTGGCCACCAACAACACCGAAGAAATCGAAAAGCTCGAAGCCACCAAGCCCGAAGTCGCCAAAGAGCTCAAGGTGATCTGGAAGAGCCCGCTGATCCCGAACGACCCGCTGGTGTGGCGCAAGGATCTGGATGCCGGTGTCAAGGCCAAGCTCAAGGGCTTTCTGCTGGCCTATGGCCAAAGCGACGCCGACAAGGCTGTGCTGAAAAATATTTACAACTACAGCGGCTTCAAGGAATCGAGCAACGAGCAGCTGGTCCCGATTCGCCAACTGGAACTGTTCAAGGACCGCCGCAAGGTGGAAAACGACGAGCAATACAGCGCCGAAGAAAAGGCCCAGCGCATCGCCGACATCGACAAGAAGCTCGCGGCGCTCAACAAATAAATTTACTGCTGTCACACAGTATCTCTGCCCATGTCTGCCGCGGCCGCGTCCCCCCAAATACAAAACCTGCTGAACCAGGCCGCTGCCACGCGCGGTGGCTGGCGCACGCAGCTGGCTTGGGTGGTGGTGCTGGCAGTGCTGGCCTGGGCCTGGCAGGGCGCCGAAATGCGCCCCCTGGATTTGTGGAAAGACGCGGGCAATATGGGCACCTTTGCCCGCGACTTCTTTCCACCGGATTTTCACGACTGGCGCATCTACCTGCATGAGATGGTGGTCACCCTGCACATTGCCCTGTGGGGCACGGTGCTGGCGATTGTGGCGGCCGTGCCGCTGGGCCTGCTGAGTGCCCACAACGTGGCGCCGGTCTGGGTCTACCAGCCGGTGCGCCGCATCATGGACGCCTGCCGCGCCATCAACGAGATGGTGTTTGCCATGCTCTTCATCGTGGCCGTGGGCCTGGGGCCGTTTGCCGGTGTGCTGGCCCTGTTCATCCACACCACGGGCACGCTGGCCAAGCTGTTCGCCGAAGCCGTGGAGGCGATTGACCCGCGCCCGGTGGAAGGCATACGCGCCACCGGCGCCCACAAGCTGGCCGAAATTGCCTACGGCGTGATTCCGCAGGTGATGCCGCTGTGGCTGTCGTATTCGCTGTACCGCTTTGAGTCCAATGTGCGCTCCGCGTCCGTTGTCGGCATGGTCGGTGCCGGTGGCATTGGCGTGGTGCTGTACGAGGTGATTCGCAGCTTCCAGTACGCCCAGACCTGCGCCGTGCTGCTGATGCTGGTGGTCACCGTCACGCTGATTGATGTGTTCTCGGCATGGCTGCGCAACCGCTTTATCTAGCCTGGGCCAACCCGGTACGCATCCACTGGGGTGCGGGCTGTTTCCAAAGCCTGGCCGCAGATGCGCCGGTGGTGGTGCTGGCCGACCGCGCGGCCCTGCGCTACGAAAACGAAACCCTGCTGCTGGAACGCCTGGGTCACCACTGCAAGGCCTGGAGCTGGTTCCAGGGCGGGCTGGCAACGCTGACGCTGGCGCAAACCCTGTGCGACGAACTCTGGCCGGTGTTGCGCCAGTATCCGGATGCCACCGTGCTGGCCATTGGCGGGGGCAGCACGCTGGACCTGGCCAAGGTGATACGTTATCGCCTGGACGATACCCGCAGCGCTGCCGCCGCCTGGCGCCGCAATGCGCTGCCGGCTGGCGCGCTGCGCCACCCGCTGTGGCTGGTGCCCACCACGGCCGGTACCGGCAGCGAAGTCACGCGCTGGGCCACGCTGTGGGATACCGCAGTGGCGCAGCCCGCCAAGCTGTCCTGGTCGCCTGCCGATGGCTATGCCGAGCGTGCCCTGGTCGATCCGGAGCTCAGCTTCAGTTGCCCCTTGCGCCAGAGCCGCGACTGCGGGCTCGACAGCCTGGCGCATGCGCTGGAGTCGCTCTGGAACCAGCACCGCAGTCCGGTCAGTGAAGCGTTGGCGCTGGAGGCTGCACGCTTGGTCATTGCCATGTTGCCCCGCTTGCAGGCAGCCGACGGTCAGCGCGACGTTCGCACCGCATTGGCCCGCGCCAGCCTGCTGGCCGGCATGGCCATGTCACACACCCAGACTGCGCTGGCCCACGCACTGTCGTACGAACTGACGCTGAAAGAGCAGATACCGCACGGCGAGGCCTGCGCCGTCTGGTTGCCCATGGTCTGGGAGCTGGCCCTGGGTGCCACGCCGGATTGCGACGCGGCCCTGGCGCGGGTGTTTGGGGTGCCGGCAAGCGCGGGCGTGCAAACCTTGCGCGGCTGGCTGCAGGCCCTGGGCATTGCGCCGCGCGACCTGCGCGATACCGCTGCCGGACGCGCCACACTGGATCAGGAAATGCGGTCCGCCCGCGGAAGGAATTTCATTGCAAGCTGATGGCAAGACGGATTTGATCGTGGTGGGTGCCGGCATCGTGGGCCTGGCCTGCGCCCTGGTGGCCGTGGAGCAGGGTCTGCGCGTGCAGGTGGTGGATCGCGACAATTTTTGCACCGGGGCCTCGATCCGCAACTTCGGCTTTGTCACGGTGACCGGCCAGGGCCGCGGCGCCAGCTGGCGGCGCGCCATGCGCTCGCGTGAAGTCTGGGCGCACATTGCGCCGCAGGCCGGCATTGCGGTGGAACACACCGGCCTGTATGTGGTGGCCCAACGTGCCGAGGCGGCGGCGGTGCTGCGCGAATTGCTGCGCACCGAGGAAGGCGCGGCACTCTCCTGGCTCAGCCTCGACAAGTTGCGCAAACAGGCACCGCATCTGGCCCATGCCTATGTGCAGGGTGCGGTGTACAGCCCGCATGAACTGCGCGTGGAGGCGCGCTTTGCGATCGAGAAGCTGCGCCTCTGGCTGGCCTCGCGCGGGGTCCGTTTTCACATGGGGCAGGCGGTGCAGCAGGTGGAGACCGGGCGTGTGCGACTGGCAGACCGCAGCCTGCAGGCCGAGCGCGTGGTGGTGTGCCCGGGCCCCGACCTGCGCAGCCTGTTTCCCGCGGCCTTTGCGCCCTACGAGACCCGGCTCTGCCAGCTGCAGATGCTGCGCATTCGCCCGCCTGCCGGCTACCACCTGGGTTCGGCGGTGATGAGCGACCTGAGCCTGGTGCGCTACCGCGGCTTCAGCGAACTGCCCGGCGCGGCACGGCTGGAAGACCGGCTGCGCGTGGAGCTGCCGCGCACGCTGCAGCACGGCATCCACCTGATCGTGGTGCAAAGCGCCGACGGCAGCCTGGTGGTGGGCGACTCCCACCAGTACGGTGCCGCCATGCCGCCCTTTGTGCCGGCCGAGGCCGAAGAGCTGATTCTGGCCGAGATGCAGCGCGTGCTCTGCCTGGGCCACTACCACATCGAAGAGCGCTGGACCGGTATCTACCCCAGCGGCAAGCAGGATGCGTTGATAGAGACCGTGCTGCCGGATGTGCAGGTGCTGAGTGTCATCAGCGGCACCGGCATGAGTACGGCGTTTGCGTTGGCGGAAGAATGCCTCAAGGGCGAAAGGATTGCGACATGACGAGTACATCGATTCGGGCCGTGGTGTTTGACTGGGCCGGCACCATTGTCGACTTTGGCAGCTTGGCACCCATGGGGGCCTTTGTGCGCCTGTTTGCCAACCACGGTATCCAGATCAGCATTGCCCAGGCCCGCGTGCCCATGGGCCTGCCCAAGCTGGCGCACATTGCGGCGCTGGGCGCCATGCCCGAAATTGCGGCCCAGTGGCAGTTGGCCAAGGGCCGCAGTTTTTCTGCGCAGGACGCCACCGCCCTGTTGCAGGAGTTTGTGCCCATGAGTGCTGCCAGCGCCATGGAGCACAGCGACTTCATTCCCGGCTTTCTGGACAGCTATGCCTGGCTGCTGGAGCAAGGCATTGGCGTGGCCACCACCACCGGCTACACCCGCTTCATCATGGAGCCGCTGCTGGCCAAGGCGCTGCAGGCCGGCTTTGCGCCGCTGCGCACCATTTGCTGTGACGATGTGGCGCACAGCCGCCCCAGCCCCTTGGGCATGCAGGAATGCATGTCCACGCTGGGCCTGAGCGGGCAGGCTGCCCTTGTGGTCAAGGTGGACGACACCGTTCCGGGCTTGCAGGAAGGCATCAACGCCGGGTGCTGGACGGTGGGCGTGGCGGCCAGCGGCAACGCCCTGGGCTGGTCGTGGGACCAGTGGGTGCATGCCAGCGAGGACGAGCGCGAGCATGCGCTGGAAGATGCCCGTCGCACGCTGCGCGAGGCCGGTGCCCATGTGGTGGTGGACAGCGTGGCCGACCTGCATGCGGCGCTCTCGGCCATCGAGTTCTGCATTGCTGCGGGCGAGACGCCCTGACGGGCACGGAGCTTGTTACGCAGCGGGTTGTGCGATCGGCCGGATGAACCACACCGGCCCGCAGCCTTTTTAGCGTGGATGCGGTGCCGACGCTGCTTCCGGGGCGGAGTCAGGCTGGCCCTGCCGATACCCCGGGTCGATGTGCGTCATCAGATGGAGCACGCGGTGGCGTTCCAGCACGCGCCGGCGCGCCTCCACCGAAATGCCATGGCCGTCCTCCACCGTCAGCCTGGCATGGACTTCGATGTGGGCATCCACCACCAGCGAGGAGGCGGCATCGGAGCGCGCATGCCAGGCGTTGGCGGCGCTGGTGGTTGGCAAACAGCACGACAAAGTCCGCCACCAGGTCCGACAGCGAGTGAATGCCATCGGCGATCAGGCCTTGTGACTTGGCAAAAACTCCCACCAGAATCTGGGTGACCGACAGGACGATGTTGATGACGACGCTGACCCAGGTGCTGCGCGAGGCCGCCGCAGCCCGCTCCTGCGCCAGTGGGGAGCCTTGGTCGTGGTCGCGCTGGAGTCCGGTCAATGGCATGGCTGCGGCCTACGGTTTGCGCGGGTGCACGGCCACAATCCGGCCGCCTTTGACTTCGCGTTTCTCGAAATACTTCAGGGCAAAGAAGGTGGCAGCGCCCATCAGGCAGGAGGCGATAAAGAAGGCGCCATAGGCCAGCGGCCAGGGGATGCCCTGGGTCATCATGGAGAACTCGGACATGCCGCCCATGCCGGCCAGGATGTTGATGGGCATGAACACCACGCCGAACACGGTGAGCTTGTTGATGCGCCGGTTCTGGTTGATGTTGATAAAGCCGATGGTGGCATCCATGAGGAAGTTGATCTTGTCGAACAAAAACGAGGTGTGGCTGTTGAGCGACTCGATATTGCGCAGCACCTGGCGCGACTCCTCGTGCTGTTCAGGGGACAGCACACGGCTGCGCATCAGAAAATTGATGGCCCGCTGCGTGTCCAGAATGTTGCCGCGTATGCGCCCGTTCAGATCTTCTTCTTCGGCAATATCGCCCAGGATGGCGGCGGCCTCGGTGTCACTAATGGCTTCGCTCAGCACCTGGCGCCCCACCTTGCCCAGGGTGGTGTAGATGTCTTCCAGGGAATCGGCCGAATACTCGACATCGGCCCCGTACAGGTCCAGCACCAAGTCAAAGCAATCGGTCACGTAGCCGGGTTGGGCATGGGCGCGCAGGCGCTGCAAGCGGAATACCGGAAGCTCTTCGTTCCGGAGCGTGAACAGAATGCCCTGGTGCAGGATAAAGGCCACCGGCACGCTGCGGGCGCTGCCGGCCCGGTCCAGCAGAAAATTGGAGTGCAGGTGGATTTCACCGGCGTCTTCCACATGGAAGCGCGAGCTCACCTCCAGGTCGGTCGCATCACCCGGGTCCGGCAGCACCAGGCCGAAGTGGGTTCCCACAAAATTGCGCTCGGCCTTGGTGACGTTGATCAGATCAATCCAGATGGGCTGCGCGCCTTCGAGGTCCTTGCGGCTGGCAATGCTGACCTGCTGCAGTTTGCCCTCCTGCAGGGTGAAGGCGCAGATCTGGCTTTCGTCAAAACTGGGCTCACGGTCGCCCACCAGTTGTTCGCGGCAGGCGTCGGACACCTCCCACAGCACGTTGTTGGCCAGTTCTTCGGGTATCTGGGACCACACCACGCGCGCTGCATCCCGCTCCAGCGTTTCGAGCAGGGTGGCAATGTCCTCTGCCGGCATGGGCTCCAGCAGGTTTTTCAGCTCGGCCAGGTGTTGCCTTTGCACCAGGGTTTCGACCATGGCCTGGCGCGGCATGGTTTGCACGTGAACCATGTCTTCAATGATCTTGTGGCGCGTCAGCACGTCCTTGATTTTGTCTTGCTGCATGGTGGGTCTGCCTCATCGGTGTGCACAACAACGGCACGCCAGTGGTGAAGCATGGCACGCTTTACTGCGCGTAGTTCAGCGCCACATCAAACACATCAAAGTTGCGCCAGCGGCGCTTGCGGTCCAGCAGGGGCGCGGGCCGGTTCACGATCAGGGGCACGGTTTGCTCGCCGCGCCCGCCGTGCGAGCGCAGGGGCGCGTCCAGACCGGAGAGGTCATGGGCCGCGGGCGTCGTGCCCAGCACGGTAAAGCGGTCGGCCAGCACCACCACATCGCCAATGCGGTCGGCCGGCAGTTGCAGCGTGCCGGCAGCCAGGTCGCGTGGCAGGGCGCTGTCAATGCCCGGCTCCTGGCGCAGCGCCTCACACACGGCATTGGCCGACACATCGGCGGGCAGATAGAGGGTGGCAAAGGAACCCAGGGCGCCGTGGTGAACCACATAGGGGTCGGTGATGGGCAGGATCACGCGGGCATCGTCGCGTTGCAGAAAGTCGTGCAGCCAGTCCGTCAGATAAATCACCTGCGGCGTGCCGTCCATGCGCGTCTTGGCATGCATGCCGTGGTCGGCGGTGAGGGCGATCACGCAGCCCAGTGCTTCCAGCTGCGCCATATAGCCGTCCAGCATGGCGTAAAAGTCATTCGCCTGCGGGGTGCCGGGCGCGTGCTTGTGCTGTACGTAATCGGTGGTGGAGAGGTACATCAGGTCGGGCCTGCGGGTTTGCATCAGGCGCACACCGGCGGCAAAAACAAACTCGGATAGCTCGGCGCTGTAGACCGAAGGCAGGGGGCGGCCCACCAGGTCCAGCACATCAGCGATGCCATGGGTGGCCAGTCTGGCCGCATCAGCGCACTCGGCGGAAAAGCAGATGCCCTGCAAGCCATGGCCCAAAAGCGTGCGCAGCTTGTCCTTGGCCGTCACCACGGCCACCACCAGGCCGGCCCGGGAGGCCTCGGCCAACAAGGTGGGGCAGCGCAGCCACTGCGGGTCGTTCATCATCACCGCCTGGCCGCTGGTGCGGTCCAGAAAGTAATTGCCGCTGATGCCATGCACCTCGGGCGGCACGCCGGTGACGATGGACAGGTTGTTGGGGTTGGTAAAGCTGGGCAGTGCGCAGTCGGCGCGCAGCGCCACACCGTCGGCCAGTGTGCGCTGCAGCCAGGGCATGCGCCCGGCGGCCACGGCCTGGGCCAGGTAGTCGGGCTCGCAGCCGTCCACACACACCACCACGGTGGGCTGTGCCGGCATTTTGTAGGCGCGCTGGTTGACCAGCAGCAGAGCGGATGCGGGGGTGTTCATACGCCCATGGTAGGGCCCGAACATTGCGGAACGGTGTCACTCGCGTGAAACACGGGCGGCCTAAGCTGCAGGCAGCGGCTATTGCCCCCAACCACCGAAAGAAGCGCATGGACAGAGACAAAATCTTGCTCACCCCCGGCCCCCTCACCACCACCCTGCGCACCAAGCTGGCCATGCTCAAGGACTGGGGCTCCTGGGACGCCGACTTCAACGCCGTGACCGCCCGCGTGCGCCGCAGCCTGCTGGACATCATCCACGGCAGCGACAGCCATGTGGTGGTGCCCTTGCAAGGCAGCGGCACCTTTAGCGTGGAAGCCGCCGTGGCCAGCCTGGTGCCACGCGATGGCCATGTGCTGGTGCTGGACAACGGCGCCTATTGCAAGCGCGCCGCCAAGCTCACCACCTTGATGGGGCGCGAAGCCACCAGCCTGGAATTTGACGAGGCGCAGCCGGTGGACCCGCTGGCACTGGAAACCTATTTGCAAAAGGACACGTCCATCACCCACGTGCTGATGGTCCACTGCGAAACCGGTGCCGGTGTGCGCAACCCCTTGCAAGCCGTGGCCGATGTCTGTGCCCGCTTTCACGTGGGCCTGATCGTCGATGCCATGAGTTCGTTTGCAGCGCTGGAGATCGATGCCCGCAGTACCCGCTTTGACGCCTTGATAGCCGCCAGCGGCAAATGCCTGGAAGGCGTGCCCGGCATGGGTTTTGTGTTTATCCGCAAAGAGGTGCTGGCAGCGTGCGAAGGGCGCAGCCAGTCGCTGGCCATGGACTTGTACGACCAATACGTCTATATGGAAAAGACCGGCCAGTGGCGCTTTACGCCACCCACGCATGTGGTGGTGGCCCTGGCTGAGGCGATTGCGCAGTTTGAAGAAGAGGGCGGGCAGCCGGCGCGGCTGGCGCGTTACACGCACAACTATGAAACCCTGGTGGCGGGCATGCGGGCGCTGGGCTTCAAGCCCTTTCTGGACCCGGCCGTGCAGGCCCCCATCATCGTCACCTTCCATGCGCCGGACATTGCCGGCTATGACTTCAAGACCTTTTATGCGGCGGTGCGGGCGCGGGGCTTTTTGCTCTACCCCGGCAAGCTGACGCAGATCGAGACCTTTCGCGTGGGCTGCATCGGTGCCATTGACAGCCATGCAATCAAGCAGGCCGTGCACGCCATAGCGATGGCGCTGCAGGACCTGACGCTTTCCAATTAAGCCTGCTTGTGGCCCTGCAAGGGGTCCAAGCGCTGGCCGCGCAGCAGGGCAATGGGTGAGGCCCAGTATTCCTGCACGTTGTGAACCGGGTCCAGCAAAATCTTGCAGCACCAGGCCAGTCCCCAGGACGGGCTGCGGATAAAGAACAGGTGCACGGTGCGGAACAGCAGGCCGCCTGCGCCCAGGGCCAGCCAGAGCAGACCCACGTCATGCAGATAAGCCTTCAGGCCCACGGCCGGCTGGATCAGGCCGAACAGGCTGGGGCTCAGGGCCAGCAGCACCGGCAGCGACAGCCAGACCGTAATCAGGATCGCCTTGCGCCGCATGTTGAAGCCCACCTTGATGTCTTCCTTGTGCGCGTAGCTGGTGTTGTTGATGTTGTCATAGCCGCGTGGCTCGAAAAAGATATGCCCGCTTTGGCGCGTCACCATGCCTACCGCCCAGCCGATCAGGCCGGCGGTGGACGGGTCGATAAACAGCATGGCATAGGCCAGCAGAAAGCTCAGGGCGCTGATCAGGTGCAGCGTCTGGTTGATCCGGCACTGGTGGTAGTAGCGGTGGTCATCCCACTGCAGTTGTTGGATCTGCTTCCAGAAAGATTGCATGGCTTGGTTCCTTGTACGGTACGTTGAGACGGTGTGACGGGGCACACCATTTCAATGTAGAAACCGCGCATGACAGAACCGTGAAAGCGCGTGTGACAGCTCCGTGTCTGTTGCGCTAGATCAATGAAGGGTCGGCCATTTCGTCCGGCACGGCGCTGCGCAAATGTGCGACCACAGTCTGCGACGCATGCAGGCGCAGGGCCGTCTCCAGGGTCTGGCGCTGGTCGCGCTGCAGGCCCACGCGGGTCTGCATGCGGGTGGCACTGCGGTACCAGCGTTCGGCCGGCTTCAGGGGCAGCAGCGCGCGCAGGCTTTCCACGCCATAGCGCAGACGTTTGGACAGAATGCGCAGTGCATGCTGGGCCTGCAGGTCGGGCGCATCCAGTGCCTGGGCGGTGAGTTGGGTGGCCAGTTTTTTGAGGCGTTTTTTGCCCCAGGTGCTGACTGGCTGCTGCGGGTTCCTGCCCGGCATGCGGACCTGCAGGCTGTGCAGTTCCAGCCAGCCGGCAACATCCAGCAGGCAGCGACCCAGGGCCGGATCAAACAGCATCTGCCGCAGTGCGGCCCGCTCGCTGGCAATGGTGCGGGCCAGCAGGGCTTCAAAGCGGGCCCACTGCGCGGCCTGCCGGGGATGCTGCCTGCGAAAGGCTTCGGCCTGGCTTGGCAGCACCTCGGTGGCGGCCACATCCAGATCGCGCAGCAGGGCCATCTGGTCCAGCAGCGGCCGCAGCGCGGCCAGGTCGGGCAGGCCGCAGTGTTTGCGCCCCAGCTTGAACAAGCGGATGGCACTCTTGAAGCGGCGCCAGCCGACCCGTGCCTGGTGCAGCACCTCGGGGGCCTCGCTGCTGCGCAGGGTGTAGAGGTTGGCGCTGAATTGCAAAAAGGCTTCGCGCAGCACGGCCTGCACCACCGCGCCAAAAGCCATGGCATCTGTCAGCACGGGCGGCCTGGCGCGCAGCGGTGCGTCCAGCGTGCCCTCGGCCAGGCGGTAGGCACGCTCGGCCTTGCTCAGGTGCAGCGGCATCAGGCCGACCTGCTTGCCGATCTGCCGGGCGGCCTCGAACAGCGCATCGGGTGTGCCACTGAGCAGTTCAATCTCCAGCTCGCACAGCGGCGTGCTGTGTCCGTCCATCTGCACGCTGCCGATGTCCAGTGCAATTTCTACCGAGGCTTCGCCCAGCTTGCTGATCCAGCTCAGGCGTTCAAAGGTGGTGGTGAACACCGGCAGCAGCGACTGGTAGAGCCTGCCATCCGGGTCCAGGTCCAGCCACGGCGTGTTGCTCAGCATGGCGCTGTCGAGCGTGCCGGTGGTGTTGGGCACTTCCCATTCGCCCCGGCGGCTGAAGGCGGAGTCGCCGGCCGCGCCGATTTTCAGGGTTTGCACCCACTGCGGGTGCTGGGCATCGCCAATGCGGCGCACGCGCAAGGCCACGGCGTGGCTTTGCAGGGCATGCTCGGGCGTGTCGTAATAGGTGTTGTGCAGTTGCTGGCGCTTGGGCTTGCGGCGTCCGATGAGCGGGCTGCGCGCCAGCTGCTTTTGCAGCAGCAGCGGCTCTTGCACGGGCAAGGCGAGTTTGAGTTCCAGCTCCATGAAGGTGCTCCGGTAAGCCGATGTCT
This sequence comes from Comamonadaceae bacterium, assembly GCA_947372425.1. Taxonomy (GTDB): domain Bacteria; phylum Pseudomonadota; class Gammaproteobacteria; order Burkholderiales; family Burkholderiaceae_C; genus Allorhodoferax. The sequence goes on from CANBTQ010000029.1 coordinate 14,375, forward strand.
AAGCGGAGCCGATGCTGCCCAGTGCGTGTTGGATGCTCATGCGGTCCAGCGCCTCGGTGGGCAGCGCGACAAACAGTTCAATGCGCCGGCGCAGATTGGCGGCGGCCGCCACCATGGCATGGTGCCGGGCCTGCGCGTCGCCCTGCACGGCGTCGGGGTTGTCCACATGCCAGTGGGCCGAAATGGGTTGTCCCGGCCAGACCGGGCTCATGTTCTCGGCAGCGTCATCGCATACCGTCAGCACATAGTCCATCACGGGTGCGCCGGGCACGGCAAATTCGTCCCAGGACTTGCTGCGCAGCCCTTCAGTCGGCAGGTCATTGGCCTGCAAAAATTCCAGCGCCAGCGGATTCACCTGACCGGTGGGATAGCTGCCAGCCGAATAGGCCTTGAAGCGCCCCTTGCCCAGGCTGTTGAGTTGCGACTCGGCAATCAGGCTGCGCGCCGAATTGCAGGTGCACAGAAAGAGAACGTTGAATACTTTTTTATCCATGGTGGGTTCCGCATAAAGGGCCTGCCTCTGACCTGCAAACCATGACCGCATGGTACTTTGCAGGGTATGCAACGCGACCTGGGACCGGGTCTTTTTTTTGTTTCAAAAATATGACAAATATTTGCTAATCCAGGGCGCGGCCGGGCCGCCCGCATGCGCTGGCCAAGACACCGCCCTGCCTGTGCGCAGGGCGGTGCCGACCTCAGCTGTAGCTGACCGCCAGGTTGGAGGCTGCCACCGTCACCGTCTTGCCTACGGTTGCGGCATAGCTCTTGGTGGTGACCTTGTCCACAAAAACAAATTCGCCCTTCACGCTGGCGGCGGTGACCGTCATCAGCAGGTAGCCGCGGCGCTGGGTGTCGGAGTAGTTGACATCACTGATCAGTCCCATGCCGGTGCCGTTGACACCGCTGGTGATCAGCGTGCCGTCAATGGTGGCGGCCAGTCCGCCCAGGCCGGCGCTTTCGTAGCCCGGTGCCGTCACCGAACTGGTGGCGAACTCGACACCGATCTGGGCCGTGCCGTCCAGCGACTTGAGGTTGTTGAACCAGGCGTTGTGCGAGTCGCCCGACAGCACCACCAGTTTCTTGCCGGTGGCGCGTATGGTTTGCAGCAGGGTTTCGCGCTGGATCGGGTAACCATCCCACGAGTCCATGTTGATCGGGATCTTGAACTCGGTGCGCGGGCCGCCGAGGTAGGTGGTAACGGCTGCGGTAAAGGCCGGCGTGCCCTGGGCGAAGGCGGCGACCACCGACTGTGGGTACCAGAGCTTGGCCATGATGTCCTGGTTGCCGATGATCTGCCAGGTGGTGGTGGCGGCCGCGATGTTGCCGGTCAGCCAGTTGAACTGGGTGCTGCTGATCATCTTGTTGGCCGCGTCCGGGTAAATGCCGCCCACCGGCGTCAGGCCGGCCGCATAGTCGGCCCAAGCGTAAGGCTGCACATGGGCGTCAAACGGGTCGCCGTAGTAGCCATAGACCTGCTTGGTGCGGCCTTCAATGCGGGTGTCCAGCATGTGCAGGCTGAACAGGGTGCCAAAGTCAAATTTGCGGTAGATCTTGAGCAGGTTGCTGGTGTCGGGTGTGCGGATGGGCATCCACTCGTGGTAGGCCTGTGCCGCCACGGCCTTGCGCGCGGCCCAGCTGCCCTGGGTGGCGGCGTCGTGGTTTTGTGCGCCGTCCATGTAGGCGTTGTTGGCAAACTCGTGGTCGTCCCAGATGGTGATCCAGGGCATCTTGGCGTGCAGCGCCTGCAGGTTGGCATCCAGGCGGTACTGCGCGTAGCGGGTGCGGTAGTCGCTCAAGCTGACGATGTCGTTGGCCGGGCGCACCACGCGGCCCAGGCTGGCGGCGGTGACGCTGCTGTCGAGCGCGTTGGTGTTGCCGAACTTGGCCGGGTCCGAGCCGTATTCGTAAATGTAGTCACCCAGGTGGATGGCAAATTGCGCACCTGAATTCAGCGCGCTGTCATACACATTGAAAAAGCCGGCCGAATACAGCGTGCAGGAGAACACCGCAAACTTGACCGAGGTGGCAGTGGCCGACGGCAGGGTGCGGGTGGTACCTGTTGCGGAGACGGTGCCGGCTTCGTCCCGGAAGCGGTAGTAGTAGCTGCTGTCGGGCGCCAGGCCGGTGGCATCCACCTTGGCGGTGTTGCCGGCACTGCTGGCTGCGGTCACACTGCCGGAACTGACCAGGCTGGTAAAGGCCGCGTCACGGGCCACTTGCCAGGTCAGTGCCACATCGCCTTCCTGGTTGGGGCGTTTGGCGTGCGTCCAGAGGATGACACGGTCGGCCTGGGGGTCGCCACTGGCCACGCCGTATAGAAACTCGGAGGGGCTTGTGCCGCCACCGCCGCCACACGCGCTCAGTGCGGTGGAGCCGCCGATGGCGGCCAGTGTGGCGGTGGTGGTGGTGAGAAATTTGCGACGGGTCGAATCGGTCATGAAGGTGCCTCAGGGTTGGAGTGCACCATTCGAGCATTCACATGTGACGGTTTGATTAACGGGGCTGTTGCCCCGCAGTGACGGCCCTTGGCTGGACGGCGTCAGTGGTCCCAATCGCCACGCTGCAGCAGCGAGCCGGCAAACATGCCCACATGCACCGGCGGCTGCAGGGCATAGTGCTTGGTCAACAGAGCCAGCAGGCTGAGCAACACCATGGAAATGCGCCAGCGCGCAGGCAGGGCGGGTGTGGTTTGAAGGTCAGACATGGCAGTCCCGTGTGAAAAGAAACAAGGATGGCCAGGCGTTCAGGCAAAGCCGATGGTGCCGCCGCTGCGCTGGCGTTGCAGTGCGGGCGTGTGGATGCAGGCAATGCTGAGCCATACGGCGATGCTGAAATACAGGGACATCCACAGCACTTCGGTCTTCCAGACCTGCCACTGCTGCGACACGGTCCAGCGGCCCGAGGTGTCCAGCAGGCCCTGGGCCAGACTCAGGTAGTGGCGCCCGCTGGCCTCATCGGCCACCCAGCGCGACCAGTACATGGGCACGTCCACCATGAACATGAACACCACATAGGCAATGCCGGTCAGGCACAGGGCTATCAGCGCGGGGCGCAGCCGCTTGCTGGCGCGCGGCCACAGGGTCAGCAGGCTGGCCACCAGCAGGGCCGCGGAGATGCCCCACAGCGACTCTTCCATCACATGGCCGATGTTGGAGGTGGTGAGCACCGAGTACCAGGAGCAGGTTTCGGCCACCGCAATCAGCGGCAGCAAGGCCAGGGAAGCAAAGCGCGCCAGCCGGTTTTGCGCCACCTGGGCCAGTTCGCGCATCAGCAGTGCCCACTGGGTGACAAAACACAGCTCGGCCACCGTGGCCACCGAGCGGCCCACGATGACGCTGGAGAACCAGGTGTCAAACAGGCAGATGCGCTGCACATCAAACACCGGCAGGGCCGAGCGGTAGGCGCAGCCCAGCACATAGCCGGCCGACAACAGCAGCTGCAAACGGCGTGA
>CANBTQ010000030.1 GCA_947372425.1 Comamonadaceae bacterium
CTGGGAAAGGCCGAGATGCCACGTGCCGTCAGACCATGGTCTGCGGCAAACACCACCATTTGCGGCGCTTCCAACACCGGTGCGGTGCTGCCCAGAATCTGACCGATCTGCAGGGCCAGGCCTTCCAGGCGGCCGAGCGAGCCTTGCGGCTTGGTCTTGTTGTCCAAGGTGGATTGCAGCGCCTGGGTCAGTGTTGCATCAAAGATGTTGGCGAGGGTGGGCAGCTTGGTGGTCATGGTGGGTTCCGGTTGCAAAAGTAGTGGGATAAAACGCAATGCAGTAAGTGCCACCGGATTAGCGGGGCCTGAGCAAGGCCTGCAAGGCACCCGGCTCAAAATTTAGTTCAATGAAATCGGCCAGGCCGTCAAACACGCTGTCCAGTGTAGGCACCGGTTTACCCCAGCGCGCGCCAAACAGGGCTTGCAATGCGGCGGCATCTTCCAACAGGCCGTGCAGGTACAGGCCCAGCACATTGCCCGCCGGGTTTTGCCAGCCCAGGCCACCGGCCAGAACTTCGCACGCCACATCGCCTCCGGCCTGCATGCCGGCATGCGGCCGGGTCTGGCCGTGGTGGATTTCGTAACCGGACACCTCGACGCCGGCCAAGGCAGACCAGGGATTGGCAGTCGCCCCCATTTGCGCCGCAAAGCGGGTCTGCGTATGGCGCACGGTCTTGTCCGCTTCGAACACGGTGACCAGGGGCAGCAGGCCCAGGCCCGGCGCATTGCCGTCCACGCCGTGCGGGTCTATCAAGGCCTCGCCCAGCATCTGCAGGCCGCCACAAATACCGAGCACGGCGCCGCCCTGCCCCGCATGGCGCGCCACGGCGGCATCCAGGCCCTGGCTGCGCAGCCAGGCCAGGTCGCCGCTGGTGTTTTTGGAGCCGGGCAGGATGATCCAGTCGGTCGGCTTCAGGGCATTGATTTCGCTGGGGCTGCGCACCCATTGCAGGCGCACGCCGGGCACGTTCTTCAGGGGCTGGAACTCGTCCAGGTTGCTGATGCGCGGGTAGGCGATCACGGCCACGGTCAGCGTCACGGCGCCGCTGGCAACGCTGCGGTCATCAAACACGCCGTCTTCTTCCGGCAGTCCGTGCTGCCACCACATCGGCAAGGTGGCCACGGTGGGGATGCCGGTCAGGTCCTGCAGCATCTGCGGTGCCGGTACCAGCAGGCCGGCGTCACCACGGAATTTGTTGAGCACAAAGCCCTTGATCAGCGCACGTTCGTTCTCGGGCAGCAAGGCCCAGGTGCCATACAGATGGGCGAAGGCGCCGCCGCGGTCAATGTCCGTCACCAGCAGGCAGGCGGCTTGTGCGTGCAGGGCCACGCGCATGTTGACGATGTCGCTGCTGGAGAGGTTGATCTCGGCCGGCGAACCCGCGCCCTCAATCACCACCACATCATTTTCAGCACGCAAGTCGTCCAGCGCCCGGGCAATCACCGGCCACACCTGGTTGCTGCGGCCGCGCCAGTCCATGCGCGAGAGCGCCTCGCTGACCTGGCCCAGCACCACCACCTGGCTGTGGGTGTCGTGCTCAGGCTTCAACAGCAAGGGGTTCATGCGCACATCGGGCACGGCGCGGGCGGCGAGTGACTGAAAGTACTGGGCACTTCCAATCTCGCCATGGCCGTTCTCGCTGGCGACCACGCGCGCGTTGTTGCTCATGTTCTGCGCCTTGAAGGGCGCGACCTTGAGACCCTGGCGCTGGTAGTAGCGGCACAGTGCGGTGGTGAGCCAGCTTTTGCCGGCACCGCTGGTGGTGCCCAGCACCATCACACATTGGGCGCTCATGGGCTTTAGTCCTCGATGCCGCGCTGGGCGGGAATGCCGGCCTGGAAGGCATGCTTCACCAGGGTCATCTCGGTCACGGTGTCGGCCAGGGCAATCAGCTCGGGCGGGCAGCGCCGGCCCGTCAGCACCACGTGCACATGGGCTGGACGCGTGCGCAAGGTCTCCAGCACCGCGTCCAACGGCATCCAGCCGTAAATCAACGGGTAGGTGATTTCGTCCAGCACCACCATAAAGAAGTCGCCACCCAGGATGGCGGCGCTGGCCCTGGCCCAGCCGTCACGCGCGAGTTGCGCCGAGTGCTCCAGGTCATGGCTCTTCCAGCTGAAGCCGTCGCCTAAGCCTTCGATGGGGACACCAAGTTGTTCAAACATGCGGTGCTCGCCAAAGCGCGCGCTGGGCACCTTCATGAACTGGAAAATCTTGACGGCCTTGCCGCGGCCCTGGGCGCGCAGCGCCAGCCCGAAGGCGGCCGTGCTTTTGCCCTTGCCGTCACCGGTGTTGACGATGACGAGGCCGCGGCGCTCGCCCTCGGACTTGTCATAGGGTTTCTCGGTCGGTGCGGTTTCAATTTCCATGGGGAACGCTCGTGGGTATGTGGGGCAAGGCCACCCACTGGCCGTTCAGCGGATGGATGGCAATGCGGTTGTCAAAGGCCTGGCAGACGGCATCGCGCGTGGCTGCATCGCTTGTTGCGCCGTGGTGCATGACACGCCCCTCGCGCATGACCACCAGCCGGTTGGCGTTGAGGGCCATGGTGATCTCGTGCAGCACGCTGACCACGGTGGTGCCGTGCATCTGCAGGGCCTCGACCACGCACAGCCAATCCGCCTGGTGCGGCGGATCGAGGTTGGCCAACGGCTCGTCCATCAGCAGCACCTGGGCTTCCACCGCCAGGGCACGGGCCAGCAACACGCGCTGGCGCTCGCCGCCGGACAACTGCCCCAGCACGCGATGCCGCCAGTCCCAGGCCTGGGTGAAGCGCAGCGCGCGCTCCACTGCGGCCAGGTCTTTGTCGTTGGGCGGCGCCAGCCAGGCCTGGTGCGGCAGGCGGCCCAGCATGGTCACATCCCAGGCGCTCAGGTCGTCGGCCGAGGCTTCGTTCTGGCCCAGCCAGGCCAAGGCACGGGCGCGTGGACGTGCAGCCATGGACTGGATAGGCTGGCCCAGCAGCGACACCGTGCCGCTGTGCGGCAGCAAGCCGGCCAGTGCCTTGAGCAAGGTGGACTTGCCAGCGCCATTGGGGCCCAGAATGCTGGTCCACTGGCCCTGCACCAAGTCCAGAGAAATATCGTGCAACACGGCCCTGCCACCCAGGCTGGCGCTCAGGCCCTGCGCGCCCAGCGCTATGCCCGGCGTGGCGCTGCTGGCCGACCGGTCGGCTGCCGGGTGCTGCATGGCTTGCGGCGTGCGGCTCATGCGGAACGCCCTCCCAACACACCACCACCCCGGTGCATCAGCCACAGCAGGTACAGGCCGCCCAGCACCGCGGTCAGCACCCCCACCGGCAGTTCCTGCGGCGCAATCAGCCAGCGTGCCAGCAGATCCGCCCCACCCAGCAGCACTGCGCCCATGGCGCTGGCCAGCCACATCAACTGGCGATGCGGTACTTTGACCAGGGCGCGCACCAGATGCGGCGCGGCCAGGCCGACAAAGGCAATCAAACCGGTTTGCGCCACCGCCGTGCCGGTGGCCAGGGCCAGCACCGCCACCAGCGCTGCACGCAACGGACCAATCGGCAGACCCAGGCTTTGCGCCGTGGCCTCACCCAGACTCAGGCCATCCAGCACCCGCGCCAGCGCCCAGGCGGCCACCACACACACCAGCCAGACCAGCGCCATCAGCACGCAGGAGGTCCAGCCGATGAAGCTGGTGGAGCCAAGCAAAAAGGACTGCATGGCCTGCAGCGAGTCGGGCGAAAACAGCAGCACCAGCGAGGTCACCGCCCCCAGCACCACGCCCACAATCACACCGGCCAGCAGCAGCCGCAGGGTGTGCTGCACACCGCGCGCCAGCGACAGGGTCAGCATCACGGCCGCCACGGCACCGGCAAAGGCGGCACCGGTCAGCCCCAGGCGCACCCAGACGCTGCTGGAGAAAACACTGATTGCCACACCACCCTCGCTCATCATGCTGCCACCCACCATACCGGCACCGCCGCCCATGCCGGCCAGCGCCAGGGCCACGCCCAGCGAGGCGCCCGAGGCACTGCCCAGCAGATACGGATCCGCCAGCGGGTTGCGAAACAGGCCCTGGGCCAGCGCACCGGCCAGGCCCAGCAGGGCCCCGGCGGCCAGCGCACCCACGGTGCGCGGCAGCCGGATGTCCCAGACAATTTGCCAGGCCATGGCGCGCCCGGTATCCGGGCTGCCCTGGCCCAGCAGTGTTCCGACGGTGTTCTCGAAACCGGCACTGCCAATGCACAGGCCCAGGACCACAAACGCGGCGCAGACGCCTGCAGCCAGTGCCAGCAACCAGCCGGTGCGGGTAGGGTTCATTGCGGCAGCCCTTTGGCAGGCGGCGCCTTGTCACGCAGGCACTGCGCCAGGATGCGGGCGCCGTCCGCCAGGCGCGGCCCTGGCCGCACCAGCACATCCGACTGCTCGGCAGAGAACACGCAGACGTGGTGCTCGCGAATGGCGCGGATGTTGCCCCAGCCCGGACGCTGTTCCATGCCTTCCAGATTGGCCTGGCCGACCATGATCAGGTCGGGGTTCTCACGCACCACCAGCTCCGGGTTGATCTGGGGAAAGGGGCCGAGCCTGGCCGGCAGAATATTCTTCACGCCCAGACGCGTCAGGGTCTCGCCGATGAAGGATGCCTCGCCAGCGCCGAACGGACCGCGATTGACCTCAAAGTAGATGCGCGTGCCGCGCGCCTGGACAGGCACGGACTGTGCCGCAGCAAGCATGCCGGCGTCCATTTGCTGCCACAACCCGGGTCCGTCGGTCACCTCCAGCAATTGCGACAGCTTGGCAATGGCGCGCTGCACATCGGCGTGGGTCTTGGGCTCCAGGGCAAACACCGGTATGCCCAGCGATACCAACCGGGTGGCCGAGCGCGAGGACAGTGCAGCCAGCACCACATCCGGATGCAGGGCCACGATGGCCTCGATATTCGGGTCCATGCCGCCGCCCACCTGGGGCAGCCTGGTTACCGATTGCGGAAAGTTGGAGTAACGGTCGACCCCGACCAGGCGCTGGCATTGGCCCAGGGCACACACGGTCTCGGTGAGTGAAGGAAGCAGGCTGACGATGCGCTGCGGTGCCCTGGCCAGCTTCAGCACGCTGCCCTGGTCATCCGTCACCTGAACGGCCCGGGCTGCTGCGGCGCTTGCCATGACGGTGAGCACGGCACAGGCCAGTTGCCAGAATGCTTTCCAAGGCTTCATGACGACCCTTTGAGGCTGAGCGGCAGACCGGCGGCCATCAGGGTGACGCGGGTACAGGTGCGGGCCACGTCCTGATTCAAGCGGCCCAGCGTGTCCACAAAGGCGCGCACCTGCGCACCCATGGGGATCACACCCATGCCGATCTCGTTACCGACCAGAACCACCGGACCGCTGGCTTGGGCAATGGCTTGCAGCAGCGCCTGAATGGGCTGCTCCGCCAGGGCCGCGTTGTCCTGTTCCGTGAAGCCGATTTGACCGTCTGCATTCGCCATGGGCATGAGCAGATTGGTCAGCCACAGGGTGAGGCAGTCCACCACCACCAGGGTGTCGGGCCGGCTGACGCGGGCAATGGCCTGGCCCAGTTCAACGTGCACTTCCGCGGTCTGCATGCCGGGCACGCGTTCGGCGCGATCGGCCTGGTGGCGCGCAATGCGCTGGCGCATTTCATCGTCCCAGGGTTGGGCGGTGGCGATCAGCACCGCCTGGTGTGCCGGGCCGGCATCCAGCCACTGGCGTGCCAGCATTTCGGCACGGCGCGACTTGCCGCTGCGCTGGCCGCCCAGAATCAGTTCGCTGACTGCCATGCGGGTGGGTTGGTTCATGGCGTGCTGTGCTCCCGCATATCGTTGTCCATCCACTTCAGGATATGGCCGTGCAACTTGCGCACGCCATCGGTCAGTGCGGCCGGGCCTGGCTGCAGAATATCGGGCGACTTGATCTCAAACAGTTGCTGGTTTTTGACGGCCGCCACCTGGTCCCAGCCCGCGCGCGCTGCCACGTTTTCGGGCCGAAACTTCTTGCCGCACCAGGAGCCAAAAATGATGTCCGGGTTGCGGCTGACGATCTCTGCGCCGTCGGCAATGATGCGGTTCTTGCCCAGCGATTCTTTCGACAGTTCGACAAAACAGTCGTCCCCACCGGCTATGCCGATGAGCTCGGATACCCACCGGATGGCGCTGATATGCGGCACATCCCACTCTTCAAAAAACACCGCAGGCCGGCGCGCCCCGGCTGCCACCCGCGTGGCAACCGCCACCTGCATGGCATGCAGTTCGGCCTGCATCGCGGCTATGCGCTGCAGGCCTTGCTCCGCCTGGCCCACCATGGCCGCCACCTGGTACAGCATGCTGAAAATTTCGGCCACGCTGCGCTGGTTGAAGATGGTGACCTGCACACCCTGGCGTATCAGTGCCGCGGCAATGTCGGCCTGCAAGTCCGAGAAGCCCAGCACGCAGTCGGGCTGCAGCGCCAGAATCTTGTCGATCTTGGCGCTCAGGAAGGCGCTGACTTTTGGCTTCTCTTCCCGGGCACGGCGCGGACGCACGGTGTAGCCCGAGATGCCGACAATGCGATGCTCCTGCCCCAGCAGGTAAAGCCATTCGGTGGTTTCCTCGGTCAGGCAGACGACGCGCTGCGGCCCCACGGCAAAGTCCGGCAGGTTCGGGCTCACAGAACACCCCCGGCTGCTGCGCCGAACAATTCGGCCGCCGCCGCTGGCGCGGATGGAAACCAGGCGTGGAAGTAGCTGGCGCGCACGCTGCCCTGCTGCCACACGGCCTCGCCCGCGTCCGATGCGACGGCGCTGTCCGGGGCTGCGGTACGGGTGAGGGTGTGCATGGTTGTGCGGGTGGTCGAAAAGTGAAAGGTATGGCCGCGCAGTGTGCCGGATTTCAGCGTCAACTGTTGCGGGCCCAAGGCAGCCAGGCCCGGCTGCATACGCGCCACGCCGGGCAGCAGACCCCATTGCGCATGGTCTTGCGCGTCCGCCGTCACCAGCGTTTCCAACAAGGCCATCATGCCGCCGCACTCGGCCCACACCGGCCGGCCGGCTGCCATATGCTGCGCCAGCGTTGCGCGGGTACGCAGGCTTGCGGCAATGGAATAGGCATGCAACTCAGGGTAGCCGCCGGGCAACCAGAGCGCATCGCAATCCGGCAATGCTTCATTTGCCAGGGGTGAGAAAAAGCGCAGCTCGGCACCCATCGCCCGCAGGCAATCGAGATTGGCTGCGTAGATAAAACAAAAGGCGGCATCGCGTGCCACGGCAATCCGCCTGCCGTGCAACAGCTTCGGCACAGCCTGCACCGGTGCCTGGTCTGCCGGTGCAAATGGCGTGCTCCAGCGCTGCAGCGCGTCGGGTGCCATGCATCCCAGCGGCGTGTCGGCCAGGGCATCGGCGGCGGCATCCAGGCGTCCCAGCGCATCCGGCACCTCGCTGGCCAGGGTCAGGCCCAGATGGCGTTCCGGCAACGCCAGTGCCGGGTTGTGCAGCAAGGCACCCAGCCAGTCCTGCGGATTGTTCAGGCTTTGCTGCAACATCGCGGCATGTCCAGGCCCGGCCACCCGGTTGGCCAGCATGCCGGCCCAGGGCAGGCCTGCCTGGTAATGCTGCAGGCCATAAGCCAGTGCGCCAAAGGTGCCGGCCATGGCCGAGGCATCCACCACGGCCAGCACATGCAAGCCAAACTGCCGTGCCAGATCGGCGGCACTGGGTGTGCCGTCAAACAGGCCCATCACGCCTTCCACCAGAATCAGGTCCGCCTCCTGTGCGGCTGCCGACAGCCGTGCACGGCAATCGGCCTCACCCGTCATCCACAGATCCAGCTGGTAGACCGGCGCAGCACTGGCCAGGCCGAGCCAGTACGGGTCCAGAAAATCCGGCCCGCACTTGAACACCCGCACCGTGCGGCCCTGGCGCGCATGCAGGCGCGCCAGGGCCGCCGTGACCGTGGTCTTGCCCTGGCCGGAGGCCGGGGCCGCAACCAGGATGGCGGGGCAGCGCATGGACAGGGTCAAAACTTCAGCTTCAGGCTGACGCTGACGGCCCGGCCCGCCTCGGGGTAAATCCCCTGAATGACACCGGCGGTACAGCCATAAGACTGGGTGTAGTACTTGGCATCCGCCAGGTTGCTAATGCCCACCATCAACTCCAGTGACTTGACGGCGTAGGCATAGCGCGCATCCACCGTGCTGTACGCCGGCATGCTGCACTGGTTGGCAAAGTCCACATACTGCGAGGACACCTGGGTGACCGACAGGTCCACGGTATGGCCTGCGGCCGGCTTCACCTCCAGGCCAACCGCCACCGTCTGACCGGGCACCAGTGCAATGCTGTTGCCCACGAAAGTGCCAGCGGAGAATTTCGCCTGCCGGGTGGCCGCACTCAGGCGCAGCGCCACTTTTTCCGTCAGCTCGTGGTGGCCTTCGAGTTCGATACCACGGTGTACGGTGGCGTCCAGATTGACATTGGCACCGTCATAGGCGTGGCCGTAGATGGAGTTCGGGCCGATGGCGGTGTCGTCGAACGCGATTTCGTTGCTCAACTCGCTTTGGTACCAGCGCAACTCCACGCGGCTGCTGGCGATATGCCAGCGTGCACCCAACTCGACGTCCCGGGATGTCTGCGGACGCAGCGTGAGGCCTGGCGTGACGAAATTGATTTCGTCCACGTTGGCCAGGCGGTAGCTCTGACCGGTGCGCCCGAACACCTGTGCGTTGGCGCCAAGGTCCTGCGTCAGGCCAACATTCCATGCCATGGGTGAATCGTCCACGGTGACGTTGGAACTGAACTGGGCCTTGGACTTGTGAATCGACTCATTGCGCAAGCCCAGGCTCAAACGCGTGCCCGTTGCAAGCAAACTGATATCGTCATTTACATAGACACCGTTGGATTCCGAACTGCCCTTGAGGTTGGCATAGTCCACGCTGTTCCAGCTCTCGGTATCCACACCGACCGTCAAGGCATTGGCATAAGCCGCACTGCGGTAGGTATGGCGTACGCGTGCGTTGCCGGTGCTGGTATCCGTGGACGAAGTGGAAATGGGGTACCCGCTGTAATAGGCGTCCATCTTGCGGGTGCGTTGACCGACGTCCAGACCGTATTGCCAGTCGCCATCTATGGCTTCCACAAAAACACCCGAAATTTCACTCTTGATTTGCCCGTAGTCCGATGGCGTATTGGCCTGGCGCGGATTGGCGTCGTAATGCGCCTGGTCGATTCCGCCCGGCAGCCCGCTGTGCGCCATGCTGCGTGAACTCTGTGCGCCCAGGCGCAACCAGTCATTGCTCCACTGCACCGTGGCGCCCAGGTTGTTGTTGACCGATGAAAAATTGTCGCGATGGCCGTCCAACTTGCGGTCCGAACCAGATATGTCCACCGAAAGTCCGTCTTGCACCACAGTCGCACCGGTGCGGTATTCCTGCAATCCATACGTGCCCGTGGTGGCGGAAACCATGGCGGTGTTGTGGCGCTCCACGCCCATGCCGGCCTTGGTGGTCACCAGTATCACGCCGGCGGTTGCGCCTTCGCCATAGAGCACGGCGCCGCTGCCATGCAGCACTTCGATGCGTTGCACCTGATCAATGGGAATGTCCCCCATGCCGGCGCCGGACAGATCCTGCATGCTCAAACGGCGGCCGTCCACCACCACCACCTGGTTGCTGCCGGCGGTTGAACCGAAGCCGCGCAGATCCAGGGTGTAGTTGTTGGCGCCACTCAGGTCCAGGTGACCCGGCACACCCAACAACTTCATGATGGCCTCGCTGACGGAAGAAGCGCCAGAGGCCTCAATTTCCTGGGCAGTAATCACGCTTACGCCGTAGGGCAAGGTATCGGCCGATTCGGAGAAGCGGCTCGCCGTCACCACCACCTCAGCCAATGCGCCCATGATCTCGGATTGCGCATGCGCCGAAACCACAGACATGCAGGCAAGCGAAAGCACGCTCAGGCGCGCGCGATTAAAAGTAAATTTCATTTTGAAGAACAACCCGACAAAAAACCCTCGCCGTCTTCCCCGACAGCACTTGGGCGTTAAGACCGCACACACGTGCAGCCACCTTGTTGGCCGGTATCCGGGCTGGTGGAAACAACCTTCATCGCCTTCCCGGACGCATGTTCAAGCGTCCAGTGGCAGTGATGAAAGCGGCGTCTTGCGACACGTCCACTTACCGTTGCGGGGGCAGCGCAGGTTAGGTTGGCCAAAAAGATGGCGCAGCCCTCCTGCTTCCCGTTGAACTGCAGCGTGTGAACCACACCGCGAGCACCAACGGGCGGATTTTAACCCGACGCCGTTCCGGTAAACCCTACAATGCGACTTCTATGGTGAACAACGCGACGCCTATGTCGAAACCGTCTCAAGTCGAGCAAATTGCTGAACGCGTCGAGCGTTTGCTGCTGCGCTATGCCGAGGTACAACGCACCAACGGGCTGCTGGCCCAACAGGTGGAACTGCTGACGCACGAGCGCGACTCGCTGAAATCGCGGCTGAGCGCGGCACGGTCGCGCGTCGATGCGCTGCTGGAGCGGCTGCCCGAAAACCTCGCCGCGAAAGACGCGTCATGAACCAGCTTGAAGTGCAGATCATGGGGCAGAGTTACCTGCTGGGCTGCCCCGAAGGTGGGGAAGACAAATTGCGTGGTGCGGTACAGCGCGTGGACGAAGCCATGTGCAAGATCCGCGATGCCGGCAAGGTGCGCGCGCGTGACCGCATCGCCGTGCTGGCCGCCCTGAATCTGGCTTTTGACCTGACGGACAAACCGGCATCCCCTGCCGGTGCGACCGTGGCAGCAAGCCAAGGCCTCACGGGCGAAGACAGCGCCGTCTTGAGCGCCCTGCTCACCCGCCTGGACGATGCGCTGAGCGAAGACGGCCAGCTGCTCTAGTTAAAAAGTTTCCCACTCGTCGTCACCCGCCGGCTTGCTGCTGGCTGCGGCCTGAACGGGCGGCGCCAGCACCTTGGCTCGGTTTGCCGGAGCGGGCTTTTTCGGCGCGGAGATGCCGTTTCGCGCGGCGGCAGAGGGTGCGGCCTTGCGCGGCAGGGCACGTACAGGCGCTTGTTGCACGCGGCTACCCATCGCAACAGCACCCTGCCCGCCTGAAATTTTGAAAACATCCACCAACTGAACCAGGTCGTGTGCCTGCCCTTTGAGGCTGCTGGCGGCGGCTGCCATCTGCTCCACCAGTGCGGCATTCTGCTGGGTTGCATTGTCCATGGCCCGCACCGCCTCACCCACCTGCGCCACGCCGGACGCCTGTTCGGTGCTCGCCGCACTGATTTCACCCATGATGTCGGTCACGCGCCGGATGGAGCCCACCACTTCGGTCATGGTCTCACCGGCTTTGTCAACCAATGCGGTGCCAGTCTCCACCCGCTCCACGCTGGCACTGATCAGGCTCTTGATTTCTTTGGCGGCTTCTGCCGAGCGGCCGGCCAGCAGCCGCACCTCGGAGGCCACCACGGCGAAGCCGCGGCCCTGTTCGCCCGCCCGCGCCGCTTCCACCGCGGCATTCAGCGCCAGGATATTGGTCTGAAAAGCGATGCCGTCGATCACGCTGATGATGTCTGCAATCTTGCGCGACGACTCGTTGATGCCCTTCATGGTTTCCACCACCTGCCCCACCACTTCACCGCCCTGGATAGCCACCGAAGATGCACTCAGGGCGAGCTGGTTGGCCTGGCGCGAGCTGTCGGCGTTCTGCTTGACGGTGGCGCCCAGTTCTTCCATGCTGGCCGCCGTTTGCTCCAGCGCACTGGCCTGCTGTTCGGTGCGCGCAGACAGGTCGTTATTACCCTGCGCAATTTCTGACGAGGCCGTGGCCACGCCTTCGGAACCCTGGCGCACATTGGCCACCAAGCGGGACAGGTTGGCCTGCATGCGCGAGAGTGCCGCCAGCATCAAGCCGACCTCATCCTGGCCACTGGCGCTGATGGTGTTGGAGAGGTCACCCTGTGCAATGCTCTCGGCCACTTCGGCCGCATGCTGAATCGGTGAAACGATGCTGCGCGACAGGCCCACGGCAATCGCAATACCCACCACAATGCCGACCGCCAGTACGGCCCAGTTCAGGGTTACCGCGGAATTCAGCGCCTCTTGCAGCTGGGCACTGTCGGCAATCTGCAAGGACACGAGCTTTCCGGCCAGTCCATCCACCGCCTGCGCGTGCGCCTCGGCAGCGCCATCATGCGACGCTGTGGCGGCAGAGAGTGCCGCTTTCTCTTCGGGTGCAGCCACCAGGCTTGCCAGCTTGCGGACCTGCTCCACATCCAGCGCCGGCACGGCGGCCTTGGTGGCCACAGCCAGCTTTACCTGCACGGCCCAATCGGATGCCAGCGACAGCCGGTAGGCACGTGCATCGAGTTCAGAGTTGAAATGCTGAATCTTGGCCAACTGCAATTGCCCGACGCCGGCAACCAGTGCCAGCAATAGCAACATCAGCCCGAAGCCCCACATCAACCGGTTGCGAATGCTAGAGAACATGGACAAACCCTTTATGGAGTGATGTTGCAAATGGAGAGACACAAAATCTGCTGCTGCGGCCCGGCTGCCGGACAGAACTTCTACCGCAACAAATGTGCCACAGCTTGGGCCCGGATTGTGGAAAAACCTTGGGCATATACGGCGTACGCGCAGCGCCTACAATCTGCCGGTCTGCGGTGCTCGCCGGGCTTTATATTTCCTTGTACCAATGCTCTTAGAGCAAGGGCTTGGAACATTGCCCAGTCAGCGTGATCATCTCGCGTTAGATGAACCCAAGGCTGGTGCTGACCTCGCCCACCTGAACCATGGTTCAGGATGCCGGTCCGGTGCGCATTCGCAGACACCTTTTCCCACCCACTCCATGATCCTGGCACCGCAACTGATTCTCGAACTGGCTGTGCTCGGCCTCTGCACCGGCTATGTAGCCGGCTTGCTGGGCATCGGAGGCGGTATGTTGCTGGGGCCGTTCATCACCATCATCCTGTCGGCGCGCGGTGTGCCGGCCGACCTGGCCGTCAAGATGTCGATTGCCACCTCCATGGCCACCATCATCTTCACGTCGATCTCCAGTGTGCGTGCGCACCACCAACGCGGTGCGGTGCGCTGGAACATCGTCAAAGGGTTGGCACCCGGCATCGTGCTGGGCAGCATGGTGGGAAGCATAGGGGTGTTCTCGGTTCTCAAGGGCACCACGCTGGCTCTGATCTTTGCCGGCTTCATCAGCTTTTCGGCGACACAGATGATTCTGGGCAAGGCACCCAAAGCGGGAAGTCAAATGCCCGGACTTGCCGGCCTGCTGGGTGCCGGCTCTGTGATTGGCTTGGTCTCCGGCCTGGTGGGAGCCGGCGGCGGCTTTGTCAGTGTGCCCTTCATGGTGGCGCACAACGTGCTGATCATCAATGCGGTGGCTACCAGTGCGGCGTTGGGTTTTCCGATTGCCTTGGCCAATGCAGCGGGGTATGCCTTCAGCGGCAAGGGTGTCGCAGGTCTGCCGGCATGGTCCCTGGGCTACATCTGGCTGCCGGCGCTTGCGGTGGTTGCAAGTTGCAGTGTGCTGACGGCACCGTGGGGAGCAAAAATGGCGCACAGCATGCCGGTGGCACGACTCAAACGCGTCTTTGCGGCAGTGCTGTATGCGCTGGCCGCCTACATGCTCTGGAAGGGCCTGCTCGGCTGAGTCAGGCGCTGGCCGCCAGGCTGGCGGCATTGGCAGCCGCTTCGAAGAAATAGCAAATGCGCGGGCGCGGCTGCAGGTATTCCAGTGCCGCCACGGGCAGACTGGCCGGCTTGAGGCTGCGCCGGATGCTGGCATTGGGTGCATGCTCCAGATCCAGAATGATGGCTTCATGCCGCGGCACGCCGGGCTCATGCACCATCACACGCGGCTTGAGCGGGCGCGAGGTATTTACCGACACGACCAGAGCATGGCGCTCGTCATTGAGCTGCACCACCGAGCCCGGTGGATAGACGCCGATCATGCGAATAAAGGCACTCAGTGCGGCGCCATCGAAGCGCGTCTTTTGTTGTGAAAAGATCAGGGCCAGTGCTTCGTGCGGCGTCATCGCCGTGCTGGCCCTGAGCGGATTGCACAGGCCGTCATAGCGGTTCACCAGCGCCAGAATGCGGGCGCCGGCACACAGGGCCTCCTGCTGCAAGTGCTCCGGAAAACCGCTGCCATCTGCCATTTCATGGTGTTGTGCAATGGTGCGGACCACGCCGGGGCTCAGGCCCATGGCACGGGCCAGCCGGACACTGTGTGCCACATGCTCCTGGTACACGCGGACTTCGGCACCTGAAAAACCATCGTCCATCCTGCGCACCCGCTCGGGCAGTTCCATCTTGCCGATGTCGTGAACGAATGCGGCCAGCCCCAGATCCAGGAGCTCAGCATCCGGCAGCCCCATGGAGCGACCCAACAGCAGCGCCACCACCGTGACGTTGACGGGGTGCAGTGCGGCCTTGTCGCCGGCCGATTCGGTGAGCAAGCGAATCGCCACTTCATCCTGCCCATGCAGTGCTGCGGTCAGTCCCTGGATCACACTGTTGCAATGCGCGGCGGCTTCCAGCGGCCGGCTGCCGGCCAGGTCTGCCGTCTTGCGGTATTGCTGGGCACATTCGGTAAACCGGCGTTCGCAGATTGCCAAGCTTTGCTGCTGGAATGCGCGAATCTCCGCGCGCTGCTGGCGCAGTTGCTGTGCTTTCTGGTTTGCGTCCAGCGCACGCACTTTGGTGGCCTGGGCGGGAGGCAGTTCAGACGGTGCCGTTTTGGGCGCACCTTCCATCGGGTCGCTCCTGGCTGGCACATAGCGTATGCGGTCTGCCCCCAGACCCTTCAGGACTTCAATCTGGCGTTCAGTGGAAATTTTGAAACGGCTGGACGGGAAGGGATGCGCCATCCATCCCACGTCCAGATCGACATACAAGCCGATACGCAGGTCGCGCAAAGCCACGAAATCAAATTCGTCTTGTTTCATAAAGCCCAAATGTCGACTGACTCTGTGCGTACTATTTTGTACTTGCACCCCCTGGGACCATTATGACCCGCTAAATCAATTTAACGGATCAAGCCGCAGGGCAAGTGCATGCCTGGCCACAGGATTGCCTGATTTCGCTCACACCGGCAGCGGCTGATCCACGAAATCTTGCATGCACTGCACGCGCTGCAACAACTCGAGCACCTGCGCGGTGTCGCCTAAACCACTGCCGGTACTTTGCAGCGTGGCAGTGGCACACGCAACCCCTTTGGCAAATGCCTGCACCGGACTTTCACCGGCGCCGAGGGCCCACACCATGCCAGCAACAAAGCTGTCACCGGCGCCTACCGCGCTGTGCACCACCACCTGCAGGGGCGGCGCATACCAGACGCCTTGCGAGCAGGCCATCAGCGCCCCCATTTCCCCCATGGAAACCACCATGATCTGGGCCCGTCCGGACGCCACCAGCGCACGGGCAGCATCGCGCACCTCGTACAAACGGGTCAAGGGCTGGCCGCTGACATCCCGCAACTCGTGCAGACTGGGTTTGACCAGGTACAAGCCCTCGGCCAGGGCCGCCTGCAAGGGCTCTCCAGAAGTGTCCACAATCAGCGCGCCCTGCGCTTTCTGCACCACCTGGGCCACGCGGGCAAAAAAATCAACCGGCACGCCTGGCGGCAGACTGCCACTGGCCACGACCAGAGACTGGGGTTGGCACAGCTTGCCGATTTCGACCAGCGCACTTTCCCACTCGTCCCTGCTGATATCGGGGCCCGGCAGCACAAAGCGGTACTCATGCCCGGTGCTGTGTTCCAGCACGGTAAAGCTCTCGCGCGGTGACCCTGCAATAGGGTGTGGTTGGCAGGATACGCCCTCTTGCTGGAGCAACGCCCACATCATGCGTCCCGTCGTGTGACCGGCGGTGTAGAAGGCCACAACGTCGGCGCCCAGCCGGTGCAACTCGCGCGCCACATTCACGCCGCCACCGCCGGCGCGCCGGTGCATGGCCTCACAGCGCAACTTGCTGGTATGCCGCACTTCCTCAACCGCCGTGGACACATCCAGGGCCGGATTCATGGTGATCGTCAGTATGTTCGTCATGGCAAAAAGCGTATCACAGCCCCATGAAAAAAACCCTGCACACGGTCAAGCGCATGCAGGGTTTTGGCAGGCATTTCAGCAGCGCAGGCCGCTGCGGGAATCAACCCATGTGCAAGCCGCCATTGACCGAGAAATCGGCACCGGTCGAGTAGCTGCCTTCATCGGATGCCAGCCAGGCAATGATGGAGGCAATCTCGCCCGGCTCGCCCAGGCGCTTGACCGGCACAGTCGCCACAATCTTGGCCAGCACGTCTTCACGAATGGCCTTGACCATGTCGGTGCCGATGTAGCCGGGGCTGACGGTGTTGACCGTTACACCCTTGGCTGCCAACTCTTGTGCCAATGCCATGGTGAAACCGTGCATACCGGCCTTGGCGGCCGAATAGTTGGTTTGACCGGCCTGGCCCTTGGCGCCATTCACCGAGGAGATGTTGATGATGCGGCCCCAACCCTTTTCAACCATATCGCCCACCACCTGCTTGGTGACGTTGAACATGGAGTTGAGGTTGGTCTCGATCACAGCGTCCCAGTCTTCGCGCGTCATCTTGATGAACATGCGGTCGCGGGTGATACCGGCGTTGTTCACCAGAATGTCGATGGTGCCGTGCTCGGCCTTGGTCTTGGTGAATGCTTCGACGGTGGAATCCCAATCGCCCACGTTACCGGCGGATGCGTAGAAGGTGTAGCCCAATGCGGCCTGCTCGGCAATCCACTTGGCGTGATCACGCGTGGGGCCGCAGCCGGCGATGACCTTGAAGCCTTCCTTGTGCAGGCGCTGGCAGATGGCGGTCCCGATGCCACCCATGCCACCGGTGACGTACGCTACTTTTTGACTCATGACTATCTCCTTTTTTGATATGGACTGACTAACACTAACAAATTAACGCTCAATGGTCAGGGCCACGCCCATGCCGCCACCGATGCACAAACTGGCAATGCCCTTTTTGGCATTGCGGCGCTGCATTTCATGCAGCAAGGTAACCAGAATACGGCAGCCGGACGCACCTATCGGGTGGCCGATGGCAATGGCGCCACCGTTGACATTGATCTTGCTGGTGTCCCAGCCCATTTGCTGGTTCACGGCACAGGCCTGTGCAGCAAAGGCTTCATTGATTTCGAGCAGGTCCAGATCCTGCGCATTCCAGCCGGCACGCGCCAGGGCCTTTTGCGAGGCCGACACCGGGCCCATGCCCATCAGCGCCGGGTCCAGGCCACTGGTGGCAAAGCTGGCAATGCGGCCCATGGGCGTCAGCCCCAGGGCAGCGGCCTTCTTGGCCGTCATCACCATCACGGCGGCGGCGCCGTCGTTGATGCCGGAGGCGTTGCCCGCGGTAACGCTGCCGGCCTTGTCGAAGGCGGGGCGCAGGCCGGCCAGCACGTCGGCGGTGGACTTGCGATTGATGAACTCGTCAGCAGCAAAAACAACAGGGTCACCCTTCTTCTGGGCAATGCTGAAGGGCACGATTTCATCGACAAACTTGCCGGCGTCCTGCGCCGCAGCAGCCTTTTGCTGGCTGGCCAGCGCCAACGCGTCCTGCATCTCGCGGGT